>NZ_JBEJZY010000059.1:0-25537 GCF_040256935.1 Photorhabdus viridis | reverse complement strand
GGTTGAGAACGGATTAGGAATGAAGCGTTCCGCTGTCAACTCTGGGCGGTTAAGGTAGCCGCGGGCCACACCGGCGCCACCGATATAGATCTCACCGATAACGCCGAGAGGTACGGGTTCACCCTGTCCATTCAGAATATAGATTTGGGTATTGGCGATTGGGCGGCCAATAGGAACATTGTGAGTGAAACCATTCAGCTCATAGGCATCAAACGTGATGCAACCCACCACGGTTTCGGTTGGGCCGTACTCATTAACAATGCGTGATTCAGGAGAAAGTTCACGCCAAAGTGCTACGGTTGAACTAGAGAGAGGCTCTCCCCCCACAATGAAATAGTGCGCAGGACAAGTTTGTTTTGCCGTCAGCAATTCCTGACCAACCACAGCAAAATGGGTTGGGGTGATCTTGACCAGAGTAGTGGCATCCATAGATAACAGGGTGGGTATCAACTCGATCAATTCTTGTCCGTCGCGGAGCAATTGTATTCTACCGCCACAAAGCAGGGGCAGGTAAATACTGGTGACAGTCGCATCAAAGGCCATCGGTGATGACACAATACTGTTTAATCGATTTGCATTAGCATAGTGTCCAAGAGCCCACTGTAGGTAATTTCTGAATCCGCCATGCTCAACCATAACTCCTTTGGGTTGCCCGGTGGAACCTGAGGTATAAATCACATACGCCAGACTGTGTGAGGTCAATCCCAATGCCCGAACATCCGGGTTTTCTGCTAACGCTTTATCAAAAATAGATAGTTGTTGGACATCAAGCACTACAGTAGGCAGGCTGCTGTCCAGTGTTTCCCTCAGGGATGCTTGAGTAAGTAGTGCGACTGGCGCGGCATCATCCAGCATATAGGCCAGTCGTTCGGCCGGATAGGTTGGATCCAGTGGTACATAGGCGCCGCCAGCCTTGAGAATAGCCAATAACCCCACCACCATCTCTGGACTGCGTTCAGCACAGATAACCACCCGGTCATCGGGTTTTACCCCCAATGCAAGCAAGTCATGGGCTAGACAATTAGCATGGCAGTTAAGTTCCTTGTAGCTGAGAGCGCGTCCTTCGAACACCACAGCAATGGCGTCAGGAGTGCGTTCAGCCTGTTGTTCAAACAATTGGTGTACCAGTGCGTTTTGTGGAAAGTCAGCTTTGGTCGCATTGAAATCCATCAGCAATTGCTGACGCTCATTGGCGGACAAGATTGGCAGGCGACAAATAGGCTGCTGAGGGTCAGTAGCCAAGGTTTCGATTAGATTACCCATGACTGTGGTCAAGTAACCCGCTATTCGAGCGGGATCGATCTCCGCAACGCTTTGAACCAACAGACTAAAATTTTCACCTAGATCATCTACCGAGAGAGTGAGCGGATAGTTGTTACGTTCTATTGTGGTTAGCAAGCGGGTACCGTCCGAGACAATATTATCTATGTTTGATTGATTATGACGGTAGTTGAGTAAAGTGTTGAACAGCGGTAATGGCGGGGTAACACCACTACAGCGTTGGGCTAATGCTAGCGGAGCCTGCTCATGTTCCAACAGCATCGCTAGATCACGGTAGGTGGTCTGCACCATTTCTAATACACTGTGATTAGCAAGGGATACCCGCACCGGTAGGGTATTGATAAACATTCCCATGACTCGATCAGACCCAGCGTAACCTCGCAGGCGACCCAGCAGCACGGAACCGAAAACCACATCATCACGGCCGCTGGTCTGTGCTAATACTTGCGCCCAGGCAACATGGAATAGTACCCCTGCACTGACTCCTAAGTGGCGGGCCTGAGTACGGATCGCTCGCGCCAGAGTGCTGTCCAGCAATAAATGGGCTTCGGTAATATCGTGAGCACTATTCTGTACATTAAATAGACCAAATGGTGTCGTTGGTGTATCAATGTCGGCGAGTCGGGCACGAAAATAGTCTTCATGAACCGAAGACGGTACATTTAAGGTCTGGGCAATGAAGTTGCGGTATGGTAGCGGATTAGGCAGTTCGTCAGTGAGTCCTTGCAGTAATAGATGGATTTCACTGGCGACAAGTTCCAGTGTCATATGGTCACAGACCAAATGATGGTAACTCAGCGCCAGCAGCCACTCGTGACTGACCGGATCATGAGCGATATTGGCGCTCAGTAATGGTGCCTGACTTAGATCAAATCGGCGTTGATGTGGGTCGATGTGAGTCTGTAACTGTGCTTGCACATTGTCTGCTGAGATAGGCACGAAAGTCATCACTGGTAGCGAGGCTTGTCGCCAGACCACTTGTACGGGTTGAGTCAGTCCCTGCCAGCAGATAGCGGTACGCAGGATATCGTGGCGATCAATGACTTTTTGCAAAGCATCAAGGAAGGTATCAAGACGCTGACGGTTATCAAAAGCAATCAGACTATTTAACAGGTATGTATCGCCTTTCTCCTGTAGGCGGTGATGGAACAGTATGCCTTCCTGTAGCGGTGCGAGCGGATAGATATCTTGCACATTGGCCGGGCCGCCAACTACAGTTTTTGTAACCGTGTCGATTTCTGCTTGAGATAATGTTACTAAGGGCAACAAGTCGGGAGTAATAGCGGTGCAGTTTTTAGGAATACGGTTGGGCGGCGCAATAAAAACAGAGTTATCTTGATTTATCTGGATAGCCTGAGCCATGTCAGCAAGCACGGGTGCGGAAAAAACGCCGCGAACATCAAGCCGCCATCCATCATTACGCAGTCGTTCAATCAGGCTGACTGCCATCAGAGAATGACCACCGAGTTCAAAGAAATGATCTTGACGGCCAACACATTTCAATCCCAGCAAGTCTTGCCAAAGTTCCGCCAGTTTTGTTTCCCGTTCCCCACTGGGAGCTTCATAGCTACGCGTTATTACTGCTGATTGATCAGGTGCCGGTAGTGCTTTACGATCGAGTTTGCCGTTGAGAGTCAGCGGGAAAGTTTCCAATATCACGAATGCACTGGGCAGCATATATTCAGCTAATTGCAAAACAAGTTGCTGACGTAGTTCAGCCGAGACAAGCTTAATACCGGGCTGAGGCTGAATATAGGCAACCAGCCGTGTATTATTGGGGGTATCTTCACGAGCAATGACAATAGCCTCCCGCACTCCCGGACATTGAATGAGATGGGCTTCGATTTCACCCAGTTCAATGCGGAATCCACGTAATTTGATCTGAAAATCATTACGGCCGATGTACTCAATATTACCGTCAGGTAACCAGCGTCCAAGGTCACCGGTTTTGTACATGCGGGCATCAGGATCTGAGGTAAACGGATCAGTCAAGAAACGCTCGATAGTCAATTCAGGGCGGTTCAGATAACCCCGGGCCACCCCGGCGCCCGCAATATAAATTTCGCCGGTTACCCCAGAAGGCACGGGTTGGCCTTGTGTATCTAGAATATAGATTTGGGTATTGGCGATAGGGCGACCAATAGAGGGTTGTGGTAACGTGATATCAATCGGGCAGATAGTGGCATCTACCGTACATTCTGTTGGCCCGTATAGGTTAAAAAATCGGGAAGTCGTGATTTGTTGCAATTTGGACCAAACTAAAGGTGAAATGGCATCACCACCAATCAACACGAGCTTAGGCTGATAACCAGAAGAAGAGCCTAAACCAGCATTCAGTAACCATTGCAATTGGACTGGCGTGCAGTCGAAGACATCCACTGCCTGACTGGCAAAATATTGCCATAGCATGTCCCCATCTGGGCGCACGTTCTCAGGGACAATAACTAACGTGTGGCCTGACAACACTTGGATCCAATTTTGTACTGAAGCATCAAATACCAGACTGGCATTCACGGCTACACGATATGGCTGTTCTGTGTTATTCAATCTAGTATGAAGACCTAGTCCAGTATAAAGATTAATAACATTCCTGTGCGTTACCATGACTCCTTTAGGTTGCCCGGTAGAGCCGGAGGTATAAATCACATAAGCCAGATGGTTTGAGGTCAGTTTCTGGGCCTGAGTATTGGGATTTTCTGCCGATTTTTTATCAAAGGCGGACAAAACTGGGGCATCAAATACCACGGTAGGCAGATGGCTATTCAGTTTTTCAATGAGTGAAGACTGAGTCAGCAGAGCCACTGGTTCCACATCATCCAGCATATAGGTCAGTCGCTCAGACGGATAGGTCGGATCGAGGGGCACATAGGCGCCGCCAGCTTTGAGAATAGCCAGCAGCCCCACTATCATATCCAGACTACGTTCAACACAAATAACGACCCGCTCATCGGGCTGTACGCCTAAAGAAATCAGATAATGCGCTAAACGATTGGCCCGATGATTTAGTTCATTGTAGTTAATTGATTGTGTTTCAAATACCACGGCAATGGCATCAGGAGTGCGTTCAACCTGTTGCTCAAACAGCTGATGTATCAGTGCGTTTTGTGGAAAATCAACTTTGGTTGCGTTGAAATCCATCAATAATTGCTGACGTTCCCACGAAGGTAAGAGAGGAGCATTCCCAATCGGCCTATCTAAAGAAGTTATGGCGGCTTCTACTAATAGGGCTAAACGGGCCTGGAGGGCAACGACTTCTTCGTGATTCAGGTAATTCGTATTGTAATTGAATTCGACTGTGACAGGCTGGCTTACCTTTTCAAGATGGGTAAATGTGTATTGGTAGATAGCTATTGCAAGGGGGAACATTGCACCACGATGTGACGCTTTAAGCGTTGTGACAGCTTGTTGCATATTAAAATTGGTGTTGAACAACTCAAGTGACAGTGTGATATCAAAAAGTTGGGCACGTCCTGTTTTCTGTTTTATCTGTGTATGCTGGTTAATTTCTGTAATGGGTAGCCGCTGATACTTATAGCAACGACGTAACTCTGCTGCGACCTTGTGCATAACATCAAGGAAAGAGTCTTTAGAGTGAATAGTTACTCCAATAGGAATGACTGACGAAAATGTCCCTAGGGTACATTTCTGTTTCGCATTTTTGCGATTGTGCACTGGAATGCCAATAACAATCTCTTCTGTGTCTGTACTGCGTGCGAAATAGCAAGCCAGAACGGCATACATAAAATGGAGGATAGAGAATCCATGAGCGGCCACTGTATCTTCAATCTGTTGAAAAAGTGTTGCGTCCAGCTGCCAAAGAACGGGTTTTGCCGGCGAGTGAGTGACAGATGTGCTTGGATTTGAGGGCGGAATTAGGGCTGGAGGCAGTTTTTCATAGCGTTCCAGCCAAAATTGCAGGTCGCGCGCGTGTAATTTGGAGTCAAGATAGGTACGATCTTCGACAATAAAGTCAAGGTAGGAAGGAGCAACGTCTGCTAATGTATCCCCCTTGACCAAACGATTGTAATTATCTGCAAGATCTTTGATAACCAGCCTCAAACCCAGACCATCTGAGATCAAATGATGACAGCAAAATTGCCAGTACCAGCGTGTATCACTGACTCGCAGCAACTCAGAACGCCACAGCTCCCCATACAAATGGAACGGGCGTATAAAAGTAGCGTGCACTTGCTGTGTGGCTTGGGCTTCTGCATCAGCATATTGTGAAAAATCGTGCACAGATAAAGATACGGAGGAAGTATCGACGAGTTTTTGGCGAGGTAATCCGTGGGTATCCACAAGCCGTAAGCGCAATGTGTCATGGCGAGAAACAACGGCTTCAAGAGCCTGAGTGAACAATACTTCATCCAGATCTCCATCAATACAGACCAATGTACTGATGTTGTAATCGGGGGAGTCAGGATGAAGAATTTGGTCAAGCCAAATGACTTGTTGAGTAGAACTAAGTGATAGTTCATGAAAAGAAGTAAGAGGATTTTCTAATGATAGATTGTGGTTATGTGGCGTATTCATTTTATAATTCCAAAGTGTCAAGTCTTGAATCTCTATCAACCAAACATCGTTCTAATTTCTAATTGAGCACAACATTTGATAACAGACACTAATATAGTGATATGTTTATATGCTTAATTAAGATAAAAGAATGATATGGAAATAATTCGATTGATATTTTTCACGGAGATGGATAATTAAGTTTATTATTAAAACGTGATGAGACGGAATATCACTTGATATGAATCGCCCTGATTTTCCAACAAGTGATGAAACATAATTCCATCCTGCAACGGCGAAAGTCCATAAATATTCTGAACGTTCTGGAGCCCTCTCATTATCTAGTTGATACTTCGATCAATGTCAGATTGATTTATTTCAGTCAGTGGTAACATTTCTGGTGTAATGCGTTCGATATCCTCGGTAATTTGTTGCCAAAGTTTTTGCAGGAGAGTAGAAAACAGCGGGAAAACATCCAAATATTTAATTTCATCCATAATATATCCCATTGAAGGTTAGCTATTAATGATTTCGTATCATTATAGAACTTGAAGTGATTTTTTATTATTGCAGGAGGTAAACTAGCTTAAAATATTTTTCACTATCTTAAATACGTTCAAGATTGAATTTTTCAGTTTTAGCAAGTACAACATCGATATGTAAACTAAATTGTATGATTTTGTTATTTTCTGGATAAATTCTCTCCGCTTTTATGATTTCCTTTCTCTGTAAAAAAAGCCTATTTACGTTTTCATTAAAACTATTTCTTCTGTTTACTACTTTTCGTATTTTTAATTTTCTTTTCTAAGTTACTTCCCACGCTACCGCCCTCCTGGTTCTTTAGGATAAATCTTATCAATATTAAATTCGAAAAAATCAACACTATAATAAATTAAAAAATTATAGTAACTTATTAATATTGAATATATATCATGTCAATTAAAATTATAATGTTCTTTGATTTTAATACTGTTTTTCTCATTAAAATATTTCAAAACAAATAGATAAACTCAGTTTGTTGAATTGTTATTTTGGTTTAATTGTTGCGTATATTTATTTTTTAATTTTAACAAAATGTTAATTTTTGTTTTGTTGCGGTTAATATTGCAAACAACCAGTAAGCCGGAGGTTACTTCGGCTAGAAACGGGTCGAGTTAGCTTTTGATCCCCTCTGCCTAGGTAGCGTCCTTTTAACTTGTCATTCCAATGAAGGTGTCAGACCTTCCATTACCGCATTAAAATTATCTTTATCAAGCTTACATTGAGTATTCATGGCTCCTTTATATATGACAGGAAGTGCAAATTTACGTTAAACCACACCAAATCTGATTAAATAATCGAACAAGATGAAACAGACGAAGAGAACAATTAACGTCTATTTATAGCAATCTGATATGCTGTGACACATTTAATGATATTTAAAACCCACTGTGGTTCGGCTGGTAAATAAGTTCTCACGCATATTGATTTAATGCAACACTTTACTGGATTAAATATAATATCGAAAATATTTTAAATTAACTTAACTGTTTGTATTTAAAGGTTAAATTTAAAATATCGCATTGTAATTAAAGTGTTTTTTCGTACTTGTCTTATTTTTCAAAATATTATTTTTAGCAGTGAAATTCTGATTAGTCAGAAAAGCTAAAATATAGGTGTAATTAAAGGACTAATTATGATTTTCATCATGATTACCTGAAATAGTTATATTGATTATCGATTTGTTAGATTTTAAAGTGTCTATTGCAATCACAAACCATAAAGGAGATAAATTCAATAAGTAACAAATGCTCATTTGGCATACAGAGGAAAAACTTAACCACCTAGTTTAACAACCCTTTTTATTCTTTCAGCATAAACAGGGATACTTTGCATAAGAATAATCATAAGTTATATGAAATCTATGCAAAATATCCGCCCAGTAAAATTTGCCAATTAACACTGAGTTATTAAGTGGCTTATCAGAAACAACTAGAGCTCAGTATCTCTATACGCCTGATTAATAATGGCTTTTGCCATCCATTTAGTGATTTCAATAACCTGCTCGTCATCCATATTCCAAATATCTTTCATTACCAGAAAGACTTCAGAGCCATAAACCAGGGAAAAAGAACGAATGACATTTTCCAAAGTTTCCGGTGGAAAATGTCCTTTTAGTGGTTCAACCACCATTGCAAGGATCTCCTTACGATGCCCGCGTACCAGTTTCTTTTCCTGCTTATCCGCAGATAAATCGCGCCCATGAGCCCATTGCTGTAAAGAAACCAACAGAGCCGCCCGCAATGCACCTTCATGTTGAAACATTCGGGGATAGGCAAAATCCAACAGCTCCATAATCCGCTCTTCGGTTTTTTCACTGGAAGGCTTCCAAGTGAGAATTGGCCCAAGGCTGGCACCAACAATTGCGTCAATTAAATCGCTTTGGGTCGGAAAATAGCGGTATGCCGTTGCTCTGGAAACACCAGCATACTGCGCCAATTCGGAAACCGAAGGTATCGCTCTCTGCTCAAAAAGTTCCAGTGCAGCATTTATCAACATTGCATACGTTTTTTTCCGGGTTCCGGTAAAGTGAGGTTTAGTATTCGAATCCATCATTGCCACAACTCTTTCACAATAAAAATCTCTAGATAAAGCTTATGGTTAAAATTCTTTTTCGCTATCATCACTCTACTTAACTATCTACAAAATACCCAAATTGATTCGATTTATTTATGGATAAAATGAGATGACAGTCTCAATTTGGTAATATAATAGTGATACTAGAGTCTCATCTTGTCTATAATCTATCCATGATTAGTAGTCAGCACCAGGGAAATATTCATAATTATAATGAAAAAAAGCCAAGGCTATGTCTATATCGCCACTATTTTTGATACCAAGAGCGCAGAAATCTTCTACGTCAGGGATCTGATAGAACAAGCTGGCCTTGCCGTTCGTACTGTGGATTTAACTACTAAATCTAGCCCGCTCGAAAGAGGTGCGGACATCACTGCATTAACAGTAGCAGAGCATCATCCACAAGGCAAAGATGCCGTTTTCTGTGGTGATCGGGGGAAAGCGATTTCCGCAATGTCAGTCGCTTTTAATATTTTTTTATCAAGACAAACTGATGTTTTAGCAATTCTGGGTCTGGGGGGATCCTGCGGGACAGCACTGATTACACCGGCAATGCAATCTTTGCCTGTAGGTATACCAAAACTGATGGTTTCTACTATGGCCTCCGGTGATGTTTCTGGTTATGTCGGCGTCAGTGATATTGCCATGCTCTATTCAGTCACTGATGTATCCGGCCTTAACCGTATCTCCCGTCAGGTATTGAAAAATGCGGCTAACCAAATTGCAGGTGCAGTTTATTTCTACCAAGAGAACAATGTTGAAGATAAGCCAGCTATCGGTCTGACAATGTTTGGCGTCACAACACCTTGCATACAATTACTGACCAAAGAGTTGGATCAGCAGTATGACTGTCTGGTTTTCCATGCAACCGGCAGCGGCGGCAAAACAATGGAAAAACTGGCCGAAAGCCGTCTGCTGAATAGCTTGCTGGATATCACCACAACTGAAGTCTGTGATTATCTGTTTGGTGGTGTTTTGGCCTGTGATGCAGACCGTTTGGGGGCGATAGCCCGGACACAAATACCTTATATCGGCTCTTGCGGCGCGTTGGATATGGTAAATTTCGGGCATTTGAATACTATCCCGGAACGCTACAAATACCGGCAATTTTACCGCCACAATTCTCAGGTAACATTAATGCGCACCGTACCAGAAGAGAACCGTCAAATGGGGATTTGGATTGCTGAAAAGCTTAATCGGTGCGAAGGAAAAGTAAAATTTATTATTCCTGAAGGCGGTTTTTCCGCTCTGGACATTGACGGCGGCCCCTTCTGGAATCCTGATGCGACTCAGGCCTTTATCAACGCTTTTGAGTCTGCATTTATAGAAACGGAAAACAGACAACTAATTAAAAGCCCTCATCATGTGAATTCACCTGAATTCTGCCAACAGGTGATTAGCGAATACCAGCAGATGATAATGGCTTAAGTTGTGACTCAACATAAACAACCACTGAAGCAGGAGTAAGTATTAATGGGTCTGACCAGCAACGATAATACCGGTTCAGAAGTAGTACTGACACTGAAAGATTGTATACAACTAATTAATGACTAGGCAAACAGTTGTCAAAACAGTGCATTCTGATGCTATTGTTCTATTAGTCACAACTTCTTACGATACATCTGTCGAGAATGTTGTACTAAATAAAGCAGTCAGGTGCTCGTGTTCTAAAGGGAAGCCATAAGAACTTCCTGTTAATAACCTTGCTGTAAGATGTTGGGAGTTAACAAACTAAATTAAAACATAAATACACCTGTTTTGTTTTCTTCCTTTTCGGAGCTTATCTCCGTCAACACCAGGCTCCTGCGGCACCCACCGCAGGAGTTTTTTTATGAATAAACGGGTAGCAGATTAAAACTTGATAAGATATGAGCAGTGACATTCAACACGCCAAACAGCAAAATCAAGCCAATCATCGCATTGCCGCCCCAAACCCGGTAGGCAGGGCTGCCAAACCGTTTACGGGATGCTCTGGCGAGTAAAGCGGGAACGATAGCAGCCCAAACTGTCGCAGCAAGGCCAGCGAAGCCAATCGCATAAATAAAACCATTCGGGTAAATCATTCCACCAACCATTGGCGGAAGAAACGTCACCAGTGCAGTTTTAAAACGCCCCAGTTTGGTATCATCAAATTTGAACAAATCAGCCAAGTAATCGAACAGTCCCAGCGTGACACCAAGAAATGAGCTGGCAACAGCAAAGTTAGAAAAAAGGGTCAGTAATAAATTCAGTGTTGCACTATTTAAGCCGCCACTTAATGATTGGACTAGAATATCAATATTTCCCCCTTGCTCTGAAATTCTAATAAAATCTGACCGTGGAATATTTCCCATTGTTCCAATCAACCAAACTAGATAAAGAACTAATGCTATTAACGTTCCAATAAACAGACATTTCTTTATTTTTTGTGGTTCTTTTCCATAATATTTCATTAGACTAGGAACATTGCCATGACATCCAAAAGAAGCCAGACAGAAAGGTAAGGTTGCTAATACATAGGGCCAATAAGTCGGGTTAGTCTCAGCGGTATTAAATAAAACAGTAGATTCAACGTTATAAATCAAGCCACCAAAAGTCATAAAGAAAGTTAATATTTTTGCACCAAGAATAATAGAGGTTATCCGGCTGACCGCCTTCGTACTTAACCAGACAATAAATGCAACGGTAAAAGCAAACAAAAAACTGGCAAGTTGCGGCGAAAAATCTATCGACATTTCCTGCATGACATGCTGAATAATTGATCCGCTGGCAGAAATATAAGCATAAGTTAGTATATATAAAACAAAAGCAATTGTAATACCATTAATGATATTCCAGCCATTGCCTAAAAGATCTTTTGTTATAGTCCCGAAGCTTGAACCAATCCGATAATTAAGATTGGCTTCCAATATCATTAACCCTGAATGCAGCATGCAAAACCAGGTAAAAACCAAAGCAGTGATTGACCAGTAAAACCATGCTCCTGACATTACAACGGGTAAGGAAAACATACCTGCGCCAATAATCGTTCCGCCAATGATCATTGCACCGCCAAGTAAAGATGGAGATGATTTTTTTATTGGTAAAGTAGCCATGTGCGTGATCCTCGCGTGGCTTTATAATATACGAAATAAAATTTGGGATGCTTTCAGATAGAAGCACCCCGTTTTTTATTATTTAATTGGCTTTAATCTTGCAACAAAATGCCGTAATACTGAAGGCTCATAGGTAAATGTTAATCCTCTGATTTGAGTCGCTCTCTCTTTCAGGGAAATAAAAGATTCTGCAATATAATCCATATGATCATTGGTATATACCCGGCGAGGAATAGTTAAACGCAAAAGTTCCATTGGTGATTCTTTTTGCTTTCCGGTTTTCGGATCACGACCTAATAATAAAGAGCCAATTTCGACACTTCTTATTCCCGCATCCAGATACAGTTCATTATTCAATGCATGAGCAGGAAACTGCTCTCCTGGAATATGCGGTAATAATAATTTAGCATCAACGAATACAGCATGGCCGCCAGTTGGGTACTGAATAGGAATACCTGCATCTCTTAATCTGTTACCTAAATAAGCTACCTGATTAATACGATATGCCAGATAATCTTCATTCATACCCTCTTCAAGACCAATTGCCAGAGCCTCCATATCACGCCCGGCAAGACCACCGTAAGTGACAAACCCTTCCATTGGTACACAGCGGGTACGCACTTCGTTAAATAGATCTTCATCATCACGGAAACAGCAAAGACCACCGATATTGACCATCGGATCTTTTTTAGCTGACATTGTCAGCATATCACCATATTGATACATCTCCCTGACAATCTCTTTGACTGATTTATTTTCATAACCTTTTTCTCTTTGCTTAATAAACCAGGCATTTTCACAAAAACGGGCGGAATCAATCACCACAGGAATATCGTATTGTTTCGCAATCTCATACACAGACTTCATATTAGCGATAGAGACAGGTTGACCACCAGAACTATTACAAGTCACGGTTGTGATAATCGCCACAATATTATCAGCACCCTGTTCGGCAATCGTTTTTTTCAATTCATCAATATCAAAATCGCCTTTCCAGTCATAATACGTAGTTGTATCAAAGGCTTTTGGTGTAACAACGTTAATCGCTTTCGCACCATTTAATTCAATATGGGCAGCTGTGGTATCAAAATGGAAATTAGAAATAAAGACCGGATGTGTTGCACCTCCTTGCGCTTTTTTGCGGGCAATCAATGACGGGAATAAGATTTGTTCTGCGCCACGACCTTGATGAGTTGGAATAGTATACTGATAGCCAATCAGCGCATTAACTTTATCACATAAATGATAATAGTTTCGGGAACCCGCATAAGCCTCATCACCCATCATCATTCCCGCCCACTGGCGATTACTCATTGCACCGGTACCGGAATCTGTCAGTAAATCAATATAAACAGCATCACTTGGTAACAGGAATGGATTATATCCAGCCTCTTCTAATGCTTTTTCACGTTCCGCGCGCGTAGTCATACGGATATTTTCTACCATTTTAATACGGAAAGGTTCTGGAATACGTTTCATGAATATTTCATCCAATAATTGTTTATATTGCGTAATTTAGGAAAATTCCTGAAAAACACACAGAAATACGCTATAGTAAATTCAGTAATTAAAAATAAAGATTTAATTAGAGATGCAATTAGAGGAATTAATTAGGGAAATAGTTAGAAATACGGTGATCGACATTAAACCATGCCTGTATATTACAAGAACAAATAAGATGATAATGTAAAAATAGAGAAGTCATATAATGAATTTATTCCACGGTTAAAATCCGTCACTAAGATATAGATAATATTTAAATTATCTGTGACCAATCACGCAAAAAACAAAAATCATAAAAAATAGAATTTTATATACATTCAATTAAATCGATTATATACCTAATAAAAAACAGTTAATAAACATAGTATAAAAACCAATGAAAAAAATATAACAACACAATTAAACCAAATCAATAAAACGACACATTAAAATAATAAGAATATTTTTATAAAAATAAAAACCATGTAAAAAAAAGAAACCTCATCCTTCAAGACTGGTAAGGGAACAAAGCGTTTTTCCTACTAATGATTAATTTCTGCATTTCCTATATGGCAATTACTACGAAAAACAGAGCTGTTCATAGAGTGAAAAATACTTATATAATAGAACAAATATCGCAGAGCTGAAGAATAACGTATGAGCCAACATAAACCCTATTGGAATCGTATGGTTCCAGAACTCACCGTCACTGATTTTTCTCGATCTCTGGATTTCTATCAAAGAATCCTCGGTTTCCAATTACTTATTCGCCGAGATACCCCAGATTTCGCGTATCTAGAATTAGGAGAAGCACAGCTAATGCTTGAAGCACTACATGATGATGGCTGGAATACTGCTTCATTAAATTATCCTCTGGGAAGAGGTGTGAATTTTCAAATTGAAGTTGATGATTTAACTCTTCTACTTAACAACTTAAAAGCTAATGGCATAAAACTATACCGAGAAGTAAAAGACAATCATTACCGTGTTGATGAAGTACTGGCCTGCCAAAGAGAATTCCTGGTGCAAGATCCCGATGGCTATCTGCTACGTTTCAGCCAATTTATAGAAAACATAAACAATATAAACAATATATCAATAAACACATTCCTTGTTATGGATTAATTATATTGAAGTTTAATGAATCGTTCTAATTACTTAAATCTAAAACAGACTAATTTAGAGTTTAATTTATTTATAAAAAACCGCCCTTATTAAAGGGCGGAATAGAAATAGAATTCTGTATAGCACAATAGCTGCGCTATCTGAAAATCAATTAACTCAAGCCTAGATTAATTATTTGTTCTTAAATACAACAGGGGTTGATTGATCAGGAGTAAAATTATTAGGAAGATCAGAACCAATAAGACATGTCGTAGTGTGGGATGAAAAAATAACACATTTTATTGCACATATGGGGAAATGTGGCTTTAATACACAAGCATAGGTAGATGCAGAAAAAGTAGAAAAAAAAGTCAACATCAAAATTGTCATTATTAACCGATGCTATAATCTATTTATCATCATATCATCTCGTTAAATGGTATATTTTTATTTCCATATATTTTACTCCTGCACCTGATCATAGAACAAGATTTAACCAAATGAGTTCTTTTATCTTTTCGTTGATGAAATGTTTAAGTTTTAGTGAAGAAGTAAAATTATTTAGATAAATTAAACTTTAAATATCATCCAAACACAAAAGTATAGGCATTATTTTGGTGGGGTATCCCAAACATAAAAAACAATAATTCCTAACTGTACTAATCTATATATTAGCGTTAATTATATGAAAAAATTACCAGAACAATTAAATAAAACATGTGGAATTTTCTACTCCCTCTATTATCAGATAATAATCTACTTGATATAGCTCCGAAATTATTTACCTTTTTATTCTTATCCTTTCTCTGTTAACAGATGAATAAACCATGTACAATGCATGAATATTTTCTGAGTACGCCGCATCTCAAGAAATTATTTATTTTACCTTTTTTAATAAGCAGGTTTTTCAAATGCATCAAACTGATGTTACGGAGCGTTCGCTCTTTTCTCTAAGCTGGCCGATTTTTATTGATATTCTCCTCCATCTGGCCACTTTATTAATTAACACCTATATGGTGAGCCATGTTTCTACTTCTTACCTGGCTGCTATGGCTGTAGGTAATCAGGTCTTTGACCTGTTTATCACTATTTTCAGCTTTATCAGTGTCGGTTGCAGTGTTGTTATTGCGCAATACATTGGCGCCGGCAAACAGGATAAGGCCAGTCAGGCGATCCATATTGCTATCGCATTCAACTTTTTACTTGGGTTTAGTTGTGCGCTGATTACCATCTTTTTCGGCTATAAGCTCTTGCATATCATGAATATGCCAGAACACCTGATGAAAGATGGTTTCGGCTATCTGCATATTCTGGGGATCTGTCTGATCCCGGAAGCCATTTCGATTATCCTGGCGACTTGTTTGCGGGTTTATGGAAAATCCAAGCCGGCGATGTATGTTACGCTGATTGCTAACTTGTTGACGGTGCTGGGTAATATGATCGTCCTGTATGGTTTCTTCGGATTACCTCAATATGGTCTGGAAGGTGTTGCCTGGTCTACCGTTTTTGGCCGGATTGTCGCCGTTATCCTGTTATTCTGTCTGTTAAGCTATGGCCTGCGGATTAAATTTAAACTGACAGGTTTCCTGCTTTGGTCAAGAAGTATATTGGGCAAAATTTTACATATTGGCTTACCCGCTGCGGGCGAAAACATGGTGTGGGTCCTGCAATATATGGCTGCCATAGCATTTATTGGATTGATGGGCGAAATTCCACTGGCAGCACAAACACTTTATTTCCAGCTATCACTATTTGTCATGTTGTTTGGTATTGCCACCAGCATTGGTAACGAAATTATGGTTGGTCATCTGGTCGGCGCTAAACGGTTTGAAGATGCTTATATTCGTGGCTTTAATAGCCTGAAAATTGGCTGTATCGTGACCGTGGGTGTTGTCGCTGCCTTCTGGCTGTTCAGAGTACCAATTCTGCATTTTCTGACGCAAGATGAATCCATCATCAAACTACTGTTGCCGCTATTCTTGCTGTCTGTTTTTATGGAACCAGTCCGTACCGCCAATATCATTATGGTGAACGCATTGCGCGCTTCCGGTGATGCCCGTTTCCCGCTATATACTGCAATGTTCTTTATGTGGTGTGTTGCTATTCCAGTAGGGTATTTCCTTGGCATCAAGATGGAAATGGGGATCCTAGGTATTTGGATCGGTTTCTTCTGTGATGAATGGCTGCGTGGATTAGTTAATACTTGGCGTTGGAAATCTAAAAAATGGCAAACAAAGCGATTAGATCTTTAATCAACAGATTGTTGATGATTGAGATAGCCGCCTAATCTCGACACAGGGGTTCCCTTCATTGGTAACCCCTGTTTATCCTTTAACCGAACTTATTTACAGATTTATGTTAAAGAAACACGGATGTTTTTGGAAAACAACTTAAATAAAAATATAATAATGAGCAGGATGTTATACCTGTCCACCATTACCATTCACTTTAATCAGAGATTAATGCTTTTCTTTACCATAATGCTCAGAACGGGGACCATAAAGCAAATTGCGGTTACCGCCGGCTGTCAGTAAACGATGACTTGTAATACCGGCAATCTCATGGCCTTTATCCGTAATGGTATTCGCAATTTGTGAAATGACCGCAGATACCAAGATTCCAATAAGACTACTATTCGAGTTATTTTGATTTTCAGTCGATGAGGCAATTGCCTGACCATTCCACAGTTGTTTACCACTGCGTAGATCCACCAGTTTAGCGGAAGCCGTTACACGGGTATCGCTGTTGATAACCTGATACTGCGTGCCGTACTCTTCAATATCCAGATAGAGCGCGGAATCTGCACCGAAAATATCATGCAGTTTTTTATAACTGATATTCTGAACATCCTGCGCCACTGTCACGCCATTTTGCTGAAATGTCTCTTCCACCACAGCAACCGGAAAAACATAATAGCCCGATTCCGCCAATGGATAAGTCACTTGAGAAATCAGGCTGTGACCTGCTTTTACTTCTACAGATTTATTCACTGCCGGCAAAACTAGAATGGATTTTGGTTTGCTCTCTTTAAATGCAGTGTAGTCATAAGGCGTAGTCTTGGCACATCCTGTCAGCACAAGCGCAGCTAATAAACTTAATGCTACGAGAATACGGTTCATTGCATAGTTCCTTTATTTTTACTTAATAAAAAGTCCATAAATGGCGCTGATTCAGGAAACAGTTTTTTCTCTGTTTCAAACTGATGGAACGCTTCTGAAACACGGCCAGTTTTGCTATACAGCAAACCCATCTGTGCATGCAACCCAGGCGGTACAGGTTTATCTTTCGCTTTCGCTTTTTCAATCACTTTCTGCAAAGCCTGTAACTGCTCTTCAAACCCCATCTTATCCTGTTGATAATACTGATAAACTGTAGGTTCGTACTTATCCCATTCATAAATCGTTTTTGGCTGAACCGCGCAACCAGCCAGGGCCATCGCTGCCAGCAATAAACCCGCTTTTTTCATTAATACCATGAGAATATATCCCTATATTTCTTAGTTAGAAGGTTTCCATGCACCAGTTTCAATATTTTCAACCAGGCTGTTTACTGCTTCACGAATTGCCAGATCCAACACTTTACCATTCAGTGTGGAATCATAGCTGGCAGTCCCACCAAAGCCGATAATTTCACGGTTGGATAATTTATATTCACCTGCGCCTGCCACAGAGAAAACCACTTCAGAAGTTTCCACATTCACCACATTCAACATGACTTTAGAATAAGCCACTTGTGATTTACCGCGCCCCAACAAGCCCCATAACTGATGATCGCCGACTTCTTTACGGCCAAATTCAGTCACATCGCCGGTAATAACGTAGCTAGCCCCTTTCAGCTTCTGTGATTTACCCTGTAAACCCGCTTCCGCTTTCAGTTCCGCCATGTTGGTACGTTCCAGAACGGTAAAGCGCCCAGTCTGCTGTAAATGTGTGATTAAAATCGTTTTAGATTGATTGCCGAGACGATCAACGCCATCAGAGAAAATCCCATTTTGATAACTGGAACGGTTTTCAAATTTACCGATAGCAATTGGACTACGAACACCTTGATATACGGTGTTATAAGAATTGACTTTTTGCACCTGAACGGTATTGGAAGACTCAGTTGCACACCCTGATAATATTGCCGAAGCCAAACAAATTGAAGATAAGATCAACTTACTCTGCATAAAACCTATTCCTAAAAAATGATTAGTCTATCCACCTAAAATACAAAAACAGGCAGATGACACATTCCATTAAAGATTTATTTACATCAAAAATTATTATGAATAAACCTGAGCTGTGTGACCAGAATTTTATGCTAAAAAGATAAAAAACCATTTATTACATCACACTTTTATTATTAAATTTTATTTCCCTAGAGGATTAAATTACATTAACTTAAATTATTCTTTAAATATTTTATTAATATTTATACTGTTAATGGAATTATTGGCATTTGATATCAAAAACATCTATTTGTAGATGGTTGAATATCGCTCAAAAATAATAAATTAATTAAGTTAAACAAGTAAATCGGCCATATTTCTGTATATAGCAAACATAATGGAGAAAAACATGAATATTGTTGATCGTTTTATTTTTTATACCAAAATCAATACCACCTATTTCGTTCCGACGATCGCATTTTTTGGTCACCTTGATACCAGTGCCGAGCTGACCAATGATACTAAGGCTCAAGTCTTACCCTATAACGGTGGAGATCTATGCCTGAACAACGAGCTGAATATTTACCTGCGCCAAAGTGAATTCCCTGAGTTAGCAATTGCCCCGTAAACCGTCGCCCAATCGGGAGGCGATATAAGGGGAGCTAACCCGGGGTTTCCTGCGATCTGACATAGGTTTTCAACGTTTTAATCGTTGCGCCGCCTGCACTACATGCAAAATAAGATCGTGACCATAGTGCACTGGTTTTTGACTGACGAGATAAATGCGTATTTAAAATTCTGACATGGCGGCTGCGGATAAAAAAACCTCTCGGATTTGTTGGATCATCGTTCCATTGAAAAGAGCCATTAAAGTCTGCCTTTATCCCACTGTTGAACAGGCTGAATTTCTAAATGCCCAGTTCGGCGCAGTGCGTTGCGTCTTTAACAAAGCGCTCCATATCAGCCGCCACATGTACCAGCGCCACGGATTATCGCTAAATCCGAAACGCGACTTAAAGCCGTTACTGGCGAAAGCGAAAAAATCTCGCCGTTATCACTGGCTAAAAGACTGAGAAGTGGGAAGCCTCGCCGTTTTTTACGGCGGGGAGCAGTCACCAACATAATACGCTTTATGATACTATGGATAATGATAACCTCAGGTAGTTTATAACTCATCAATGCAATGGGTTCTCCACGATACCCAGGAGTGTTTTGAATGAAAAACGAGCCGGGCTATGAAAGCAATTTCGCCTGATTCGTCAAGGCGTTGTTGCATCAGAAGTAAAGCAATGTCGTCATTCAAAAAATAAGGGGAAGACCGATGCAAGTTAGCAGAAGAGCTTTCTTCAAGATCTGCGCAGGTGGTATGGCGGGAACAACAGTTGCCGCGCTGGGATTTGCTCCAGCCATTGCGTTGGCTGAAACTCGTCAGTACAAATTACTGCGCTCGCGTGAAATTCGTAATAACTGCACTTATTGTTCCGTTGGCTGTGGCATTCTGATGTACAGCTTGGGTGATGGTGCGAAAAACGCCAAAGAAAGTATTTTTCATATCGAAGGTGATCCGGATCATCCGGTCAGTCGGGGTTCTCTGTGCCCGAAAGGGGCCGGAGTGCTCGATTATATTCGCAGTAAAAACCGCCTTCATTATCCCGAATACCGCGCTCCGGGTTCTGATAAATGGCAACGTATCAGTTGGGATCAAGCGATTGAACGTATTGCCCGTCTGATGAAAGATGACCGTGATGCCAACTTTGTTGAGAAGAATGAAAACAATGTCACTGTCAACCGTTGGCTGACGACAGGTATGCTCTGCTCCTCCGCTGCCAGTAACGAAACCGGTATTCTCGATCAGAAATTCACCCGTGCGATGGGCATGATCGCCATTGATTGTCAGGCGCGCCTCTGCCACGGCCCGACGGTATCGGCCTTGGGGCCGACATTTGGTCGTGGTGCTATGACCAACAACTGGGTCGATATCAAAAATGCTAACGTTGTTTTGATCATGGGCGGAAACGCCGCTGAAGCGCACCCAGTAGGTTTTAAATGGGTGATTGAAGCAAAAATCAAAAACAATGCTCAAGTGATTGTGGTTGATCCGCGTTTCAATCGCAGTGCCGCTGTAGCTGATTTTTACGCGCCGATCCGTGCTGGCTCAGATACCGCGTTCTTACTGGGTGTGATCCGTTATTTGATGCTCAACAACAAAATTCAGTCTGAGTATGTTAAGGCTTACACCAATGCGGGTTTGATTATTCGTGAAGATTATCAGTTTACAGACGGTTTATTTAGCGGCTTTGATCAAGCCACCAAAAGCTATGACAGATCTTCATGGCATTACGAAACCGATGAACAGGGTTATGCCAAACGGGATGACACCTTATCTCATCCACGCTGTGTATGGAACTTGCTGAAAAATCACGTTGAACGTTATACCCCGGAACAGGTTTCTAATCTGTGTGGGACTTCAAAAGAGGATTTCCTCTATATCTGTTCTCACCTGGCAAGTACCTCGGTCACTAACCGCACTGCAACCATTCTCTATGCACTGGGCTGGACTCACCACACCGGTGGCGCTCAGATTATTCGTGCCGCTGCAATGGTTCAGTTACTGTTAGGTAACGTGGGAATGCCGGGCGGCGGTGTTAACGCATTACGCGGTCACTCCAATATTCAGGGCTATAGTGACCTTGGTTTGTTGTCGCTTAACCTGCCTGGTTATCTGCCTCTGCCGAGTGAAAAACAGGAGAGCCTGGCAACCTATCTGGCGCAAACCACACCGAAAACCCTGGTACCAAATCAGGTTAATTACTGGAAAAATACACCAAACTTCTTTATCAGCTTGTTAAAAGGTTTCTGGGGCGAACACGCCACAGCAGAAAATGACTGGGGTTACGACTGGCTGCCTAAATGGGATAAAAGCTACGATATTCTGACTCAGGCCGAATTAATGACTCAAGGCAAAATGAACGGCTACATTGTTCAGGGTTTTAATCCGCTGGCGGCATTCCCGGATAAAAATAAATCAAGCAGAGCGCTATCAAAACTGAAATATCTGGTGGTGATCGATCCACTGGTCACAGAATCATCTAACTTTTGGCAGCACCACGGTGAGATGAATGATGTGAATCCGGCTGATATTCAAACCGAAGTTTTCCGCCTGCCCTCTTCTTGTTTTGCCGAGGAAAACGGATCGATTGCTAACTCAGGCCGCTGGCTGCAATGGCACTGGGCAGGTGCTCATCCACCGGGAGAAGCCCTGCACGACGGTAAAATTCTTGGCAAACTGCTGATGCGTCTGCGTGAGCTCTACCGTGAAGAAGGTGGCGCTTATGCCGATCCTATTATGAATCTGTCGTGGGATTACCAAAATCCTGAAGATCCGACTCCGGAAGAGATTGCTCGTGAAGCTAACGGTAAAGCATTAGCGGATATTAAAGACGAAAACGGCAATATCATGCTGAAAAAAGGTCAGCAACTTTCCGGTTTCTCTCAACTGAAAGATGATGGTTCCACATCCAGTTTCTGTTGGGTCTACACCGGTTGCTGGACCGAACAAGGCAATCAGATGGCCCGCCGTGATAACTCAGATCCATCCGGTTTGGGCTGTACTCCGGGCTGGGCGTGGTCATGGCCGCAAAACCGCCGGGTGCTCTACAACCGTGCATCGGTTGATCCACAAGGCAAGCCGTGGGATCCGAACCGTGAGCTGATCAAATGGGATGGCAGCAAATGGCGTGGCTTTGATGTTGTTGATTACAACAATGCCGCGCCGGGAACTCATGTCGGGCCGTTTATCATGCAGCCAGAAGGGGTAGCGCGCCTGTTTTCCATTGATAAAATGGCTGACGGGCCATTCCCTGAACATTACGAGCCGATTGAATCACCTATCGGCACTAATCCACTCCATCCGAATGTGATCTCCAACCCGGTTGCCCGCATCTTTCATGCTGATGTTGCTTATATGGGAGAAGCCAATGAATTCCCTTATGTCGCAACAACTTATTCCATTACCGAACTGTTCCGTCACTGGACAAAACACGCTCAGCTTAATGCTGTGGTTCAGCCCGAACAATTTATTGAAATCGGTGAAAAGCTGGCGGCAGAAAAAGGCATTATTCAGGGAGATGAAGTCAAAGTTTCTTCCAAACGCGGTTTTATTAAAGCCAAAGCGGTTGTCACCAAACGAATTCAGCAATTGACCATTAACGGTAAGCAAGTTGAAACCATTGGTATTCCTTGCCATTGGGGTTTCACTGGGGCTGCCCGGAAAGGTTTTCTGGCAAACACTCTCACACCTTCCGTGGGTGATGCCAACGCGTATACACCAGAATACAAAGCGTTTCTGGTGAATGTGGAAAAGGTCTAACAGGAGCGAATTATGGCAATGCAATCTCAAGACATTATTCGTAAATCCGCCACCCATTCCTTTACCCCGGCACCTCGTGTGCGTGATCATCAGGAAGAAGTGGCAAAATTGATCGATGTCACCACCTGTATTGGCTGTAAAGCCTGTCAGGTGGCCTGTTCAGAATGGAACGATATCCGTGACGAAGTGGGTTTTAACGTCGGTGTTTATGATAACCCAGCCGATCTGACCGCTAAATCATGGACCGTGATGCGGTTCTCTGAAGTGGAAGAGCACGGCAAACTGGAGTGGCTTATCCGCAAAGATGGCTGTATGCACTGCGCTGATCCGGGCTGCTTGAAAGCATGTCCGTCAGAAGGTGCGATTATCCAGTATGCGAACGGCATTGTGGACTTCCAGTCAGAACACTGTATCGGTTGTGGTTATTGTATCGCGGGTTGTCCGTTCAACGTGCCGCGGATCAATAAAGAAGACAACCGGGTATATAAATGTACCCTGTGTGTTGACCGTGTTAGTGTCGGCCAGGAACCTGCTTGTGTGAAAACTTGCCCTACCGGGGCAATCCACTTCGGCACCAAAGACGATATGAAAAATCTGGCGTCCGAACGGGTAACTGAACTGCAAGGCCGTGGTTATCAGAACGCGGGGTTATACGATCCCGCAGGTGTTGGTGGCACGCACGTTATGTACGTCCTGCATCATGCGGATAAACCGCAGCTTTATCACGGCTTGCCGGATAATCCGACCATCAGCCCAACCGTGACTTTCTGGAAAGGTATCTGGAAACCACTGGCAGCGGTGGGCTTTGCCGCGACATTTGCCGCCAGCCTCTTCCACTATGTCGGCATTGGTCCAAATCGCACCAGCGAAGAAGACGAAGAACATGCTCGTCAGGATGATGAGTCACCGGCAAAATCAGCTAATCGGGAGGCGTTGTGATGAAAAAGAAAGATACGATTCTCCGCCACTCACCGATTGAGCGGGTGAATCACTGGTCAGTGGTGCTCTGTTTTTTGTTCACTGCTATCAGTGGGTTGGGGTTCTTCTTCCCATCCTTTAACTGGTTGATGAATATTTTCGGCACACCTCAGTTAGCGCGGATATTACACCCGTTTATTGGATCAATGATGTTTTTCTTGTTTATCTTTATGTTTTTCAGATATTTCAAACATAACTTTATCGACAAAGAAGACATTGTCTGGTTGAAAAACATCCATAAGGTCCTGAGAAATGAGGAATCCGGCGATATCGGCCAATATAATCTGGGTCAAAAAGGCATTTATTGGTCTATCAGTGGTTGCCTGATCTTACTGGCTATCAGCGGTGTGATTATCTGGCGTCCCTATTTTGCCGACTTTTTTTCTATCCCGCTGATCCGGCTTGCACTTCTGGTGCACTCTCTGGCCGGAGTTGGTCTGATCCTGCTGATTATGATACATGCCTATGCCGCATTTTGGGTAAAAGGCTCTATTCGATCGATGGTGGAAGGCTGGGTAACCCGCGGCTGGGCAAAGAAACATCATCCTCGCTGGTATAGAGAAATTCGTCAAAAAGAGCAGCAGGAAGAGAAAAACTCCTAGCCCATTTTCCTGCTGAATTTACCTGAACCATGCCATATGAAATAACTGATAGAGATATTCCGGCATGGTTCTTTATTTGCAATAATAACCGATATTGGTAGTGAAATATTTTGATATTTTATATTTAATTGATATAAATCATTATGTTATTCTGTTGTCCCTGTTTAAACTATCTAATGTGAAAATCGTTTACAATTATTTTTATAATTGTTGGTTTTCTTACTAAATTTTCTTCTTTTCTCTGTTTGTGACAGAATAAACAGAAATTAAAATTAGTTAATTGCAATACTTCACTATGATCTATCAATTTATGTCATTAAAAAGTAATTTCTATTTTTCACTTATACCTGATCGATTATTCTGTAACGCGAAAATGTTATCCCATTACCTTCTTACTGACGAATCAATCTGCATAGTGAAATACACTAACTAACCTCAGCTCTGCTTAAGAACAGAGATTTCAGAAGCACGTAGATTCAGACTCGGTCTTATCGCTTGGAATGTAAATGTGCCGCTTCTATGCGTTTCGTGCATTGACTCAAGCATTTTTATGCCGATAACGTATCAATAGTAAGTTTGTCAGACATTTGTTCAAGCTCAGTCCGGTGATTTTCATCACTGTTTCGGGTCGACACTCGCACTTCGGTGACTGTTCTGACAGTCACCGTAAGATCCTCTTTTAACATGAATCATTGAATACTGATTAAAAACTCTCAGCACGAGTTAGTGGCGTATTTGCTCAAGTTCGTTCTGGCTCAACCCGGTCGTTTTCATTATCGTTTCACGGTCGATACCCATGTCGAGCATCGCACACGCGATTTTCAGGATCCCCCGTTTTTCGCCTTTATTCAATCCTTCTTGGAGTCCTTCCTGGTGTCCTTCCTGACTCCCTTCAATAAACCCTTTCTGGTGCCCCTTCTGCTCCAGTTTCTGCGCTATTGTCATCAGTACCTCCTCATACCTCGGGGACTGTTCTGACAGTCGTCGCAACATCCTCTTTTAACACGGATCGTTGAATGTTGATTAAAAACTCTCAACATGAGTTAGTGGCGTATTTGCTCAAGTTCGTTCTGGCTCAACCCGGTCGTTTTCATTATCGTTTCACGATCGATACCCATGTCCATCATCGCCCACGCGACTTTCAGAATTCCCCGTTTTTCGCCTTCCTGCAATCCTTCCTGACGTCCTTCCTGACGCCCTTCCTGACGTGCTTTATGTTCCAATCTTTGCGCTATTGTCATCAGTACCTCCTCATACTTCGGGGACTGTTCTGCCAGTCGCCGGATAAAACCCTCTGGATCGGCGGTATCTCCCGCTTGTAATAAGTAGTTTAGCACGCTTTTTAACTGCTCATCCGTATAGTAATCAT
>NZ_JBEJZY010000058.1:0-25980 GCF_040256935.1 Photorhabdus viridis | reverse complement strand
CAGTAACGGTTTCAGCTCTTTACGCGGGCTTAAATTCACGCCGTGGCGTTTATAAGCCTGTTTTTTGATGTGCAGAGCCTTGTTGTACGCAAAACGCACCGCACCGAACTGAGCATTAAGATAGTCAGCCTGTTCTGGTGTCGGATAAATGCGTACTTTTGTGGCTCTTAACATCGTCAGTGCTCATTGATATCATTCATCTATTTTAACAGGTTAAGTGGATATATCAATTGAGTCATCAGTATGAGGCACTGGAGGGATTTCTCCGAAAACGGCACAGCGTCAGTAAACTGGTTGTGCATCTGATTTTCACGACAAAGTACCGTCGAAAGCTCTTTGACAGGCATATGATTGAGCAGCTACGGGAAGCATTCCTGTCTGCCGCCGCAAAGCTCGAATGCGAAATCATAGAGATGGACGGTGAGCGGGATCATGTACACCTTCTGGTCGCATACCCGCCAAAGCTGGCAGTGAGCGTGATGGTTAACAACCTGAAATCAGTATCATCACGGCTACTACGCCAGCAGAATACACATCTACGAATGCAGAGCAAAACAGGGTTGCTGTGGTCAAGATCGTACTTTGTCTGTAGCACCGGAGGGGCAACGCTCGAAACACTCAGAGCCTACGTTCAGAGTCAGTCAACGCCTGAGTGTTCTTGAAAGCCCCACGGGCTTTTCGCCTTATATCCCCGCCCGCACTGGGCAAGGGTTTACGGCGTTTTTCGCTAAAAAGGATCTTGATCTCGCTTATGAACGAATGAAAGAGGTTACAAAATGAGTAGCTTAAAGTCTCTAAAATCCCAAGCATTAGCTAACCCAGATGTAAAAGCTGAGTATGATGCGCTAGAACCAGAATTCGAGCTAATTAATACTCTATTACGCATGCGGCGTGCTGCTGGTTTAACTCAAAATCAAGTTGCACAGCGGATGGGAACGAAAGAAGCGAATATTTCCAGGCTTGAAAAAGGAAATGGAAACCCAACACTTAAAACACTATTGAACTACGCCAGAGCTTGCAATTGTGAACTGCATTTTGGTTTCAAAACAATTTAATCCAAGCGATATAGAAAAGCATCTTCGGGTGTTTTTCATATTTGTTTTCTTTTGTAATAGCCATGCGGGTGAACAACCGAAGGGTTAGCTGGGTAAGCTTCAATACCAAAGTGCATAGCGATACGGTTAGTCAATCTATTAAGTATTATTTTGTTATCAAAATCAACTTTCAAATAAATATCAAAATAAAATAACTCCACTAAACAGTTTGGAAAATAAATATTAAAAGCCTTAAAATAACTGATTTTTATAAACCACATAACACAAGAATTACGACAAAATCCTAACAACACCTTACTTCCTACTTTGCCATTAATTATTAGCAAATCGAGTTACTCATTCACGTAATAATAGTCATAAAGATGTATATCCCTGCTAAATTATTCTGCCTAAACCTCATTATTATCACTCTTTTAATTTATTTGTGGAAAATAATCTAAGACCCACTACCCACAATCAGATTTAGTGTTAACCAAAAGTTATCAGTCGATAACTTTTTTTCATTATCTTTTTTTTAAAAGGTTGCTATCCTTATTTATGTCCTCATAGCAATAAAAAGTCAGCTTACACCGCAAGGGATAAGTTTTATGGCATTAACTCCCTGTGGGTAAAGGTAAATATGAAATAATCGGATATAACCTTATTAGGAGAGTAATATGAATCAAAATGACATTTTCTCCCCAGATATGAGTCACAACGATAGTTTTATAAATCAGTATCGGGCATCTGTAAGAAATAGTACTTCTAGTAGTAATACCTTTATTGTATCTAATGGTGGAGCGACCGCTCTGTTATTACAAAATGGCAGTGTGATCGCTTGGGGGGATGAGCTTTATGGCGGCTTGGTTCCACTAGAAATCGCCGCTCTAAAGGATATCGTCAGCGTGCATGCAACAGGTAAGGCTTTCGTGGCACTACGGGCGAATCGTAGCCTAGTCGCTTGGGGGGATCGGGAATATGGCGGCCTCATTCCACCAGAAATTGCCGCATTAAAGGATATTGTCAGCCTGAGTTTAGCAAGTACTGCTGTCACAGCCCTAAGGGCAGATCACAGCATAGTCGCTTGGGGGACTCACGGTTGGGGCGGACAAATCCCACCAGAAATTGCCAAATTGAAAGATATCGTCAGCATAAGTGCAACAAATTTTGCTTTCTCAGCCCTACGGGCAGATCGCAGCCTAGTTGCTTGGGGATATTCGGATGCTGGTGGCAAGTTACCACCTGAGATCGCCAAATTACAAGATATTGTCAGTCTGAGTACAACAAGCCTTGCTTTCGCAGCCCTACGGGCAAACCACAGCGTAGTCACTTGGGGGAATCAAGGCCGAGAAAAAGAACAGCTTCCACCTGAAATCGCTAAATTGCAGGATATTGTCAAGCTGAGTTCAACAGGTATATCTTTCTTAGCGCAGAGAGCTGACCGCAGTCTGGTCACTTGGGGAAATTCAGATGCAGGTGGCCTACTTCCACCTGAAATTGCCAAATTACAGGACATTGTCAGTTGGAGTACAACGGGAAATTCATTTGCTGCTCTGCGGGCAAACCATAGCGTGGTCGCTTGGGGCGATGAAAAATCAGGCGGTCTACTCCCACCTGAAATTGCCAAATTGCAAGATATCGTCAGTCTGAATTCATCAGTATCCTCATTTTCAGCTCTGCGGGCAGATCGTAGCGTGGTAGCGTGGGGAAATCCGGATTCCGGCGGCCAAGTCCCATCTGAAATTGCTAAATTACAGGATATCATCACCATTGAAGCAACAATATCTGCATTCGCGGCCCTACGAGCAGATCGCAGCATAGTCGCTTGGGGTGATCCAAATTCAGGTGGCCTCATCCCACCTGAAATTGCCAAATTACAGGATATCGTCAGCTTAGATTCTGCCGGAAAAACATTTATGGCCTTACGAGCGAATGGTCAAATAGTAGCTTGGGATACTAAAGTGCATAGTGAATATGATTAGCTCACATCCATTGCATTGCTTGTTTATGTGTAGACCCAAAAAATATGCCAGTGGAAAATATACCTGAACGGTATACCGTCAAACGGGCTATTAAAGGTGAAGAGGGAAAATACATCGGGCAGTCAATACAAGGTGTTGTTTAACTTTTGGCAACACCTCCAACAGACAGCGCTGGAGTCCACCAGATAACGTCAGCAAACAACCCAATGGTGAGTTTTTTAACGACCCTGCCATCCTTGATACCCAAGAGAAGATGAAGCCCTGACAGATGATATCATTTATCCGGGATGTAGCGGGTAGTAACAAATATAAATATTTAACAAAACAATCGGAAAGCAATTCCCGGTTGAATATCCAATGAATTATTTAAAGAAATACGAACATGTTTACTTCCAGATTAACGATGTTGCACTTATTATGTGAATCTACCAAAAACCTTAAAATAACTGATTTTTATAAACCACATAACACAAGAATTACGACAAAACTCTAACAACACCTTACTTCCTACTTTGCCATTAATTATTAGCAAATCAAGTTACTCGCTCACGTAATAATAGTCATAAAGATGTATATTCTCTCTAAATTCTTCCGTTCAAACCTCATTGTTATCACTCTTTTAATTTATTTGTGGAAA
The DNA here is from genome assembly GCF_040256935.1 of Photorhabdus viridis. Classification (NCBI taxonomy): domain Bacteria; kingdom Pseudomonadati; phylum Pseudomonadota; class Gammaproteobacteria; order Enterobacterales; family Morganellaceae; genus Photorhabdus; species Photorhabdus viridis. The sequence continues at coordinate 22,327 of NZ_JBEJZY010000058.1, read as the reverse complement.
ATAATCTAAGACCCACTACCCACAATCAGATTTAGTGTTAACCAGAGGTTATCAGTTGATAACTTTTTTCTATTATCCTTTTTCAAAAAGAGCTGCTAGTATTATCTATGTCTTATTAGTCACAGTAGAAAATCAGCTTAACCCGCAAGGGATAATTTTTATGGTATAAGCTCCCCTGTAGGTAAAAGGTAAATCCGATATAACCTTAATTTAGGCGAGTAATATGAATCAAAATGACATTTTCTCTCCTGGCATCGATATTAGCGATAACCTTATAAAGGCAATACCGAGATCCTATTCTGGAAAAAGTAATAGCTCTCGTAGCAATACCCATATTCTATACGCAACCCCCTAATTTTTTGGGATAAGACTCATTATCCGGGATAGTCTTCCCTCCGGCCTCAAACGCAATGGACAATAGTCATGTTGGATGATCCATGTGTACGGCCAGTAATTGCTGATAAATCTGGCAGCAATAACGGAAGATGGCAGGCAAATATACCTTAAGCAATATGCCATCATCCTGGATCTTGAAAGTGATGTGAGGCAATTGAACGAAACCTGCCATTAAGGCAGGTAAGTGTAATAACGGCCTGCACGGGTGATCCGATGCAGAAAATAATCATCTGAAAAAGGAGGACCCTTAAAGGCCAATACAATCTGGCCGGGACAGGGTTATCACAGAGAATGAAAATTTTTAACCTAACAATCGGGGGATCATCCCCATCTGAATATTTAATGAATGCTGGCAACACATTCATCAGCGGAGTGAAACAGGATCTTGGCCGGATAACGGCACATTGTCGCCGGTGGCCAATATGGGTGGTGGGAGTGAGCTTATCTGTAAGTGCACTTTTCGCTACCCCGGTTCTTGCATATACAGCTGAAGTCATAGACTGGGCTCCCCAACGAGCGATTGCTGCCCTCGGGCTGCCGATATTGGATGGGGAAAACAATAACGGTAAGCCAGTTCGTTATCCACCAAACGGGACAAAAAACCTAATAGGTGTTTTTCCACCCAAATCCAATATTAAGTTTCCAGAAACAAAGTATCCCACCGTGTTAAAAGATCTTATGCTTTGGGTTAAAGCGCAAAACCATCTCTTCGTTGTTCCGCACGTCGTTACAGGAAAGTACACCTGTGAGATGGCGGCCTACCGCAAAGACGGGGCAAAAGGAATAGCCAAGTCAACACTTTTTACAGATGCCGTCGTTGTAAATAAGGATATCCACTGGTTCAAAGGGGATAGTAACGTGATGGAGTCCAAATTAGTAGATCTGTATTACTCTGTATCCTGTAAGGGAACAGGTTTTTCATGGCAGCGGAAACCTGAAGAGAAAGTCAAATTCGAAAGTGACTGGAAGAATGGGGTGCCGTCAATTGAAATGCAAGACTGCAAAGATCCCAAATATTCTATCTATAACGTTGTTTTCTGGAGTCCACCAGATGGCTTAAATCCCAATTTTAAAGATCCAGCCATAGTGCTGCAATCTCACGCTGAAAACAATGATAACCAGCAGCAAGTGACCCCCTAAGCGTAAAAGTAATTTACCCGGGAGGGGTGATGGCAACAAATGGTCATCTTTAACAAGGCAGCCGGGGAACAATCCCCGGTTGAATAGGGCGTGTTAGATATTCAGCCTATAAATTCCGACGGGTAAAACCAAACAAGCGGCGATACAAAAATACCCACTCGCTAGCTTTCCCCCAGAAAATTTCTGTGGAAATGCATCGGTAACGCGACACGTATGAGCAGGTACGTGTATACTGTTACAAGAATTTTATTCTGCTTTATTTATACCCAATAGATTTCAAGTTGCAGCGCAGCAGTAAGTGAAGGCAGCAACCTGAAAGATGAAGGGTATACATTGTTATCCAATCAACCAAGATATCATCATGATCCAAGGCACATTATATATTGTCTCTGCGCCAAGCGGGGCGGGTAAATCAAGCCTGATTCAGGCTTTATTAAAAACACAACCTTTGTACGATACTCAGGTTTCTGTTTCCCATACCACGCGCGCAATGCGTCCCGGTGAAAATCATGGTGAACACTATTTCTTTATCACTGAAGAAGCCTTTTGCCAAATGATCGATAATCACGAATTTCTGGAACACGCCCGTGTTTTCGGTAATTATTACGGTACATCCCAGAAAGTGATTGAAGAAACCCTGACCAGTGGCGTTGATGTCTTTCTTGATATCGATTGGCAAGGCGCGCAGCAGATCCGCAAACAAATGCCCTCTGCCCGCAGTATTTTTATCCTACCACCGTCAAAAGAAGAGCTTTGCCGCCGTCTGCGCGGTCGGGGTCAGGACAGTGAAGACATTATTGAAAAACGCATGGAGCAGGCTGTTGCAGAAATGGTTCACTATAACGAGTATGATTATTTAATCGTTAATGACGATTTCAATACTGCATTGGCCGATCTGCACACCATTATCCGTTCAGAACGCCTGCATCGGGAGCGCCAGGCACAACGGCATGATGCTTTAATCAGCAAATTATTGGCAGACTGAACCCAATTTCAGTATTATGCCCAGTCATTTCTTTACCTGTGGAGTCGCACACATATGGCACGCGTAACTGTTCAAGACGCTGTAGAAAAAATTGGTAACCGTTTTGACCTGGTGTTGGTCGCTGCTCGTCGAGCACGTCAACTGCAAACAGGCGGTAAAGACCCGCTGGTTGCTGAAGAGAACGATAAAGTGACCGTTATCGCTCTGCGTGAAGTGGAAGAGGGCCTGATTAACGGTAAAATCTTGGATGTCCGTGAGCGCCAGGAACAACAAGAACAGGAAGCAGCAGAAATGCAGGCGGTTTCCGCTATCGCGGAAAGTCGTCGTTAATCTACGGTAGGTCTGCCTTGTATCTGTTCGAAAGCCTGAATCTGCTTATCCAAAAATACCTGCCTGGGAGTCAAATTGAACTCCTCAAGCAGGCTTATTCTGTTGCACGGGATGCCCATGAAGGGCAAACCCGTACCAGTGGTGAACCCTACATTACGCATCCTGTCGCGGTTGCCTGTATTCTGGCCGAGATGCGTCTCGACCATGAGACACTGATGGCCGCTTTGTTGCATGATGTTATTGAAGACACACCCGCCACCTTTCAGGATATCGCACAACCTTTTGGCCCTGTGGTCGCTGGGTTAGTTGAAGGGGTTTCCAAGCTTGATAAGCTGAATTTCCGCGATAAAAAAGAGGCACAAGCAGAAAACTTCCGCAAAATGATCATGGCGATGGTGCAAGATATCCGCGTCATTTTGATCAAACTGGCAGACCGTACCCATAATATGCGTACTCTCGGGGCGCTACGTCCAGATAAACGCCGTCGTATCGCCCGGGAAACGTTAGAGATCTACAGCCCCTTAGCCCACCGTCTGGGGATTCATCATCTGAAAACGGAGTTAGAGGAATTAGGGTTTGAGGCCCTTCACCCTAACCGCTATCGGGTTATCAAAGAGGTGGTAAAAGCGGCCCGTGGTAACCGTAAGGAGATGATCCAGAAAATTTTGTCTGAAATTGCAGGCAGGCTGGCTGAAGCCAATATTGAGTGCAAAGTCAGTGGCAGGGAAAAACATCTCTATTCTATCTACCGGAAAATGCACCTCAAAGAGCAACGTTTCCATTCTATTATGGATATCTATGCATTTCGGGTCATTGTTAATAATGTTGATATCTGCTATCGGGTTTTGGGGCAGATGCACAGCCTGTATAAACCCCGCCCGGGCAGAGTCAAAGATTACATTGCTATTCCTAAGGCCAACGGCTATCAATCTTTGCACACTTCCCTGATTGGCCCTCATGGGGTGCCAGTTGAGGTCCAGATCCGCACCGAAGATATGGATCAAATGGCTGAAATGGGCGTCGCAGCACACTGGGCTTACAAAGAACAAGGTGAATCCGGTACCGCCGCGCAAGTTCGCGCTCAACGCTGGATGCAAAGTTTGCTGGAGCTACAGCAAAGTGCCGGCAGCTCTTTTGAATTTATCGAAAGCGTTAAATCTGATCTGTTTCCTGATGAGATTTACGTTTTTACCCCGAAAGGGCGCATTGTGGAATTACCCGCCGGTGCCACCCCAGTTGACTTTGCTTACGCCGTACACACCGATATTGGTCACGCCTGCGTGGGTTCGCGAGTGGATCGTCAGCCATATCCACTGTCTCAATCGCTTGCCAGCGGCCAAACCGTTGAAATTATCACCGCACCGGGCGCTCGTCCAAATGCGGCCTGGCTGAACTTTGTCGTCAGTTCAAAAGCCCGCGCTAAAATCCGCCAGTTGCTGAAAAACCTTAAGCGGGAAGACTCCATTGGGCTGGGCCGCCGCCTGTTAAATCACGCGTTAGGTAATGGGAAAAAACTTGTTGATATTCCACAGGAAAATATCACTAAAGAGTTGACGAGAATGAAACTCTCAACAATAGATGATCTACTGGCTGAAATCGGGCTTGGCAATACCATGAGTATCGTCGTCGCCCGCAACCTGTTAGGCGCACAGGAAAATACCACAAGCACAAGCACCAGTAGCCATAACAGCAGAGCCCGTAAATTGCCCATCAAAGGCGCTGACGGTGTACTTATTACTTTCGCCAAATGCTGCCGCCCCATCCCCGGAGACCCAATTATCGCCCATATCAGCCCCGGCAAAGGGTTGGTTATCCACCATGAATCCTGCCGTAATATTCGGGGCTATCAGAAAGAACCCGAAAAATTTATGGCCGTTGAATGGGATAAAGAGATCAATAACGATTTCACCGCCGAAATAAAAGTGGATATGTTTAACCACCAAGGGGCTTTGGCAAATCTGACTGCCGCCATTAACGCAGCCAATTCCAGTATTCAAGGTATGAATACTGAAGAAAAAGATGGTCGTGTTTACTGCGCTTTTATCCGGCTGACCACCAAAGATCGTATTCAGTTAGCGAATATTATGCGCAAAATCCGAATTATGCCGGATGTGATGCGAGTCAGCCGTAACAGAAACTAAACCGGATAGCCCGTGCAAATCAGCAGGTGAACAGCCAACCGCGCTATCCACAGCCGACCCACAAGACACTACCGGCAATGACGGCACCAGCCGCACGTCATCCCGGTTATCAAAGAACAGACCAATCAATGCTGAATCAACCTCATCCAGTATGCGGTCTAACCAACCCTCTCCCTCCACACCAAACATCAATACCAACCCGATAGCGATAAACAACAGTGGCAAAATCCATGTTCGGCACCAATACGCTAACAGCAGACGGGGATACAGCGAGTAGCGAATTTTGTTGCCCAATAAAAATCCACAGACAGTCAACAATACAATACCGATAACCAGTACCACCCGGCTTATCAGCATCCCATAAGGCATCACACACGCAATCGATAAAAACTCATCTTCCATCATGTCCCACCAAACAGCCACATGTGTGATACGACTCAGGAGATAAACGGAACACAAGCCCGCTGCAAAAACCAAGTGCGCATGTGATTAGCTTGTGATGACGTCCGGGAGCGCGTCGATTTCACCGTTTTCGTTACCGGCGCCTGACCCTTCTGGGGCATAGGTTCAACAACTGCCGTAACAATCAGCATCAGCCGACGGCTTCCCTGCTTCTCACGAAAGAAGACTTTTTCACAGGCAATCACATCACGTCGCTCATTGTAGATATAATTCATTACATCTGTTGCCCGGCGTTCCGTCACTCGGAACACCTGGCTGATTTCACTTTTGGTAAATCCGCGTCCCTTCAATAATCCCCAATACGCGACCGCCATGTACAACGGTGTATCATTCAAATGAGACAAGCAGGCAGGCAGACGAAAATCCCCATGATTACTTTGTTTACCCGTAATAGTCTGACTTCCAAGCAAATCGGTCTGACTGCCGCTTATCTGAAGCAGCATTGAATCATTAACATTGATTGTCATTTTACTCTCCCCCGGTGACTAACTGGTTTTCCTGTTACCACATGAGAAATGAAATACTGTGATTTATCTGAAATGAAATACCTATAGGCTAATCCGCCCACCATATTTAATGATTTGTGTAAAAATAACGCTCGTCGCAGGCGCTATGGCCTTACCAACGTCATGTCAAAACTCGTCTGGAAAGCACCATAATCCGAACGCGTCAATCTCCGGAGTTGCCAGACGCTTCCAGTGAAAGAGAAGCGAAAAGTCGTAGTCTGTTGTGTAGGTGGTGTAGATGGTGTAGGGTTCTCTACTTGAAGGCACACAAAACCACCCGTTCCTGCATCTTTACTATTATTACCGTCGGCAAATGTTATTTGCTTATTCATTGACTGCGTTGTATTACCTTTACCCACAACAATATTCCCCCCACAACTAAATTTAGGATCAGCACTGAAACTAACCGGACCACTCTGAGAAGGTCCCTGGACTTCTACGCTAGACAGCGCAAGCTTTACCCCCAACGCTTCATTATTAATCTCTTTATTATCCTCCTCTGCATTATGTATCACCCGCAACATTTGATTCTGAGTACCTGGCATTAGATATTGGGAAGATGCCACCACAATTACCGTGCCGCCTGTATTTTCTCCTTCGGTGACAATGCAGGAAACTTTCATCATACGCCAGCTCATATCCTTGAGTTTGACGGGGTTGAAGTGACCGCTTCCCGGGGGGTCGTCTACTGGCTGAACCTCACCAAAGCCAAATGTGAAGCCATAATTAGAGTCCGCCGGAAAAAAACACTCTGGCGGCTGCAATATTACTGTAGGGTCTTTAATCTCAGGGAGACTACCTAGTGGTCGTTGCCAAACTACAAAATCGTTCTCACGTGAGGTCTTAACCTGAAATCCTACAAGATCACCATTAGGACTCGTGTCGAATTTGATCTTCTGGTCGGGATGTCGCTGCCATGAAAAGTTGTCCCCGCTACAAGAAGCATCGAATTTGAAATCTTGCAATGCCGCATTTTTTACATCTTCATCAATCTTGGTATCGCCATTGTTTACCTCAAGAGATTCGTATTCAGTTTGATTAAGACCCGAATTATTCATCATATCCAGCGAAAAGCGCTTTTCCGCTGTTCCCGGACGATTATCCTTAAAGCTAGCTTTAATTTTACAGTTGTATGTACCCGAGCTAACTTGCAAAGCGTCAAAGATTTTCCCCTTAGATACGAGCCGAAACTTAGCGTTCTCCATCGTTATTTTGGGGTCATCTCCTTGCCACAACATTGATGATACATTGGGAAACACAATATTTGCGCCTAAGTTTGCTTTCCCCGATGCGGGATAAGTGATGACAGAGCGATTCCACGGCACTGCTTGCCTAGGCCCAAGCGCATCACTAACTGCCGCTGCGTTCCAGTATTCTACTTGTGTAGCAAGTACCGAGGAGGAAGAAAAGATACCCACAGATAGGCATATTACGCCTGCCCATGTCGGCCGCTGGCAACGATAAGCTACCATCCGACCAACAGCCTGCATTATCCTGTTAATAAACATTTTATTCATATTCATGCGATACCCAACCAAGGATTACTCCCCAATTGTCCTGTTAGAACTTCTCATTCGTTGCCATCACCCCGTCTCAGCCGAAATACATCCACCTCTCAGGGGATTCCTCTTCTTTTGGTTTTCTGCATTGGATTGCCCGTGCAGATTGTCACCATACAGCATCCCTTTTTAACGGCAGGTTTCGTTCAGTTGCCTCATTGGACTCCAACTCTTATCGCCTTTCTTCTTTATCGGAGGCGCTCCCAAGTCAAATGCCACCTCGCACTGGCTATCCGGTGTATTACTCCACTTCACTTTCAGTACCCCCTTAGACGGCATACCACTCAGGTACACTTGCCCACCATCTCCCACTATCGCCGCCAGATTTGTATCTGCCTCCCCTTTCAGCCCCGCCATTGCCCCAAACGGTACAGGTTTACCGCGATAGGTGAGATTCATCAGCAATTGCTGCCCAATACGTACGGGGTAATCCACTATCACAACAGCCCCCTTCGTCGGGAATACGTTCTTGCTGCCTTGCTCCATATTCGCCCCTTCAGGCAGCGATGACGGGTCTAAGCTAATACTGTTGCGGCTGTATGTCCTGGCATATGGCATAACCGCATACCCCCAGCGATCAGTAGTAACCGAGCTGGAGTTCATCACACGCACACCTTCAACCCCCGCGGTTCGCACTAACACAGCAGCATCGCCAATACGCGACGTCAAGGTGACGCCATGCTGATGAGCAATCAATCCTCCGTTAACCCCATAGTTCACACTACGCCCCCCCTGTGAATCGTAGTTGTATCCCAAGTTCGCCTGCCCGAAAGCGCCATTGTATCCCATCGACACGGAGCCACTGTTTCCTTGCCCTTGATTAGCCTGGCTTTGTGATACGCTCCAGGACAGACTATTGTCATCCAGTACGGAGCCACCTAACCCTAGCTGGCTATTGCTACGCCCGGAACTATCACGAAAGAAATTATAATTAGCATACGCATTATTCAGGGCCGCATAGGAGCCAAATAAGCTCAGAGGAACATTCACGTTCAACGAAATTTGCCGGTTCTCAGGCCAATCACCATTACCTCGCATGCGATCAATGCTGTAATTAAGCCCCCAACCCACACGGTAGAAAGAACCATTCAACCCCATCGACAGCGTGGTATTGGTTTTAGAGCTGCCCCAGTAGTTATCCCGCCGACCACTGAGCCACAAGGAATAATTACCGGGCAATGACTGGCTTAGTCTCGTTTGCCAACTGCTACGCCGCCGTTCAGACATCCAATAGGGAAGTTCTCCCCAAACACTGTAGCCTTGGATATTCGCATCCGAGAAACTCAGATAATTACGGGTGGAATAGCGGTACGCGGTTAAATCCACTGTCGTGCCAGTGGTCAGCATACTTTTCGAATATTTAGCACGGTAAGACTCCCCGCGCAGGAAGTTAGTCGCATTTTGCAACCGAGTTCGAGCCGTCGTGACATCCGCAGATAACGCCCCCATCATACCAAGGGAAAACCCAGCCCCCAGCGCCGCAGACTGGTACGATTGCGCCACCAACCCCCCACCGTATAATGTGACGTTGCCAGGCAAACCGTAAATCATCGAGGCCATGCCAAACACCGGCTTACGATTGTTGTATCCCCCCGCACGATAGCGCCCGGCTGCCACTTCGTACTTAAATTGCCCCTGCCGCAGCATCATGGGCAAACTAGAATAGGCTTGACTGAACCCATGGTGGGTACCATCCGCCTCAGTTATCGTTACCTGTAAGTCGCCTGCGGTACTGCTGCCGACCAGATCTGTGATACGAAATGGGCCTGGCGCGACGTTGGTTTGGTAAATCACGCTTCCATTCTGCGTTACCGTAATCTGCGCATTGGATTTAGCTATCCCGCTGATAATCGGTGCAAAACCACTCTGCCTGCCAGGCATCATTGCGTCACTGGAGGCAAGCCCAATACCCCGATAAGGAAAACCATCAAATACCTGACCCGCTACGTTGCCAGTCGAGGTATCCCCTATCGTCAGGTCACTGCGTAACATCACTACATCACGCTGCAAATAGGTTTGTAAAAAATTCCAACTTTGTTGGGATTGCGTCGTTTTCTTCGCTGGACCATTAAATGAGTCATACCAATTATAAGTCTGAGTACTATAAGAATAGGTGGCAGTATTACGCAGACGCCAGGCCCCCAAATTCAACCCAGAATTAAAGCTACCGAACAAACTCTGACTCGTCTGCTTATTGCCAAATTGTGAGCGTCGGTTCTGATTGCCATTAATATTGTAATTCAATAAAAAAGCCGGAATCCCCTCTTGCCACAACTTTGGATCAACCAGACCATTCTCCAAAGGTTTCATCGCTATCTGGGGAACACTCAAGCTCAACTTCATCTGAGAAAAATTCAGATGAGCCGTGGCCTGAGGAATGAATTTGCTTAATGGACTACCCATTGGTTTATCCGGCGGCAATGCTTTTAATGCCGGTATACTACCCACATTAACACCTGCGGCCTCCAATAAATTTGGGGTAAGTACAGGAACCAGCGCGTTACTATCAGCACCATTATGCTGGAACGTAACATCACGTGAATCAAAGAAAGTACTATTAATGTAGATGTCAACTCGGTAAGTTCCCGGCGCCTGACCACCAGCAGTTTCAAACTGTGATAAATCCACCGTCTGCCCTGAACTTTGACCAAACTCCAATAAAGAAGGATCAAAATAGTCACGCGCTGTTACCTGAGTATGCCAACCCGCCAGTAATACCAACATCATCCGGTAAAAAACCGGTGAAAGGCACAATTCTATTCCGCATTTTGACAAGGACATAGCGGTGGAAATGCCCGGACTTATACGACAAATAGACGGACGTTCTGAACGACGGCTTATTGCCGGAATTATTACTTTCATTCTTAATTGCCATCTCTATTATTTAATACTAGGTCCGTTGCTCACCTATCTTCTGTTGATATCTGCAACGCCACTCACTATTAGCTAGCGGCGGCCAGAGACAACAACGGACCGGCTCTCTTCATCGGTATTTAAACCAAATTCATCGATAGCTCGCCACAATACTGTGACATGACTACCCGGTAGTGCTTTACCCGATGGCAGTGACCAGCTCTGCTGACTCAATGGCGGCACCATACTGAACAAACTCCCAACAGGCATAGCAAACGAATTCACCTTCAAAGTCTGCAACGTTATCCAGAACGGCGACGGATTCGTTAGAGTCACAGTATCTTCCTTGACCGATACCTGTAACTGCTTCACGGCTCCAGCAACCCCCTCTTTTGGTAATCCTTTCGGGCGATAGAACAACTTCACTGCCAGAGTCATGATCACTTTCATCTGGACAAAGTTATTTGGCGCAGAATTTTCCTTCTCGGAAGGCAACAGACGCACATTCAGAAAGAACACCGACTCACGATCTTTCGGAAAGTCCCCACCAGTACGAAGGATTTTCAGTACTTGGCTACTATGCGCATTCACCTTGCCCAGAGGAGGAATCACGATAAACGGCGCATTAACCGCTGTCGGTAAACCGCTCTTTGGGTCCATTTCCCGTACCATTGACTGAATCAGGTAGTTGTCGTCACTGTTATTACTGAAAGTCGACATGGCACCGTTGCTGGATGACCCAAGGTAGATCACACGCGGCTCATCGATAAACGTCCCCCGCGGCTCTGCCTTCAGTCGCGATACAGGCAAGATCATTAACAAAGTACACAACACAGCTGTATATATCTGTTTCATTGAAGTATCCCATTCATGCCATGTAGTGTTTCTTCATCCCAAAAATATGACTCAGTCCCAAACATTGGTTAGTGGCTCTGCAATACACCGTTCTGCGGCTTACTTTCTCCCCCGAAATCGGTCATCATCGCCCACGTCACCTTATCAGCCGCTTTACCGGCCAAGCCGGTCAGGGAATAAGTCACCTGACCAAAAGGCGCTAACATGGATGGCGCTTTATTCAAGTTTATGCTTTCACCAGCCAGGTTCAGCCAGGAAAACGTTTGGTAATACGGCGTCGGATTAACCACCACAACGGTATTGCTGGTTCGCGTAAACGTCAGCCGGGAATACGCCTGTTTCGGTGTCATCGGTAGATTATCTGGCCGGTAAATAAATTTAATGTTCATACCTAGCGAGATAGACAAGGATGCATCAACCTTATCCTGTTGCCCATCAGACTCACGGGGAGCTACCCCCGCAGGAATCGCATTGATGCGAAGACGAAACAGTGACTCACGATCAGCCGGGAAATCACCACCGGTACGGATAACGCGCATCACATTCGCGCTGTTACCCTCTAGACGAAATAAGGGGGGCAGCACAGTAAACGCCGATGACCGAGTCTTGATATCATCCCATGAGGTCACTGCCGCCTGTATCAGATACGCGCCATCACCCGAATTCTGCAACGAGATACTTTGTACTTTGTCACTTTGATGATAAACCAGCCGTGTCTGTCCTAGCATCAGACCGGCATGAGCCGGTAACGCCATCATTGCCCATAGCCCCAATAATCCCATTACCCACGCTTTTATATTCACCGTTTTTATATTCATACCTTCCACTTCACTTCTGGCAACATTTATCAGGCGTACCTGAATTTAGTTATCACGAATACTCAAACTCAAAATGTATAATGGCAATTAGAACTCCTCCGACCACTCTATGTCCTTTATCACCGGCCATAACCGCCGAAAATGTCATGGATTGACCATCGTTATTATCAAGGTTCGGTTCAAAATCGAAGCGTACCGGGTCGAGAATAGACTTCACCTCGACTAATCCCGGGTTAACGCCCCCCTCTTTGCTCAGCAACATTCCCACCCACTTAGCGTTAGAACCTATCGTCCTGAAAAGGTAAGGATTGTTACTATCAGTGTCCTTATTACCCCATACGAACAGGGTCGGTTGCTTTCTAATTTGAGTACCGTCCCCTTTGAGAGGCGCCTGATTACAACCCGACAGAGTGAATTTTAACGTTCTTCTCGTTTCTTCCAGAGATGCACCATCCTTGAACTGACTGGCCCTGTAAGGTTTTTCGTAATTTATAGAATATGTGCCACCCGACATGCCATTCACTGACAGCACACAAGTCGGGGGCAACAGAAAACCGGTCAATGAAAAATTAGCAGTTGTCTCGTAAGGTCCAGTTTGAGCTTGCACCGGCAGAACCAGATTGGCACTCAACCCGACCATTATCATGACGAGTAACAAAGACTTTGTCCGATTGCGATAGCCTATTAAACAACTGTTCATACGTTTTTTATTATTCATTTTCATCCAACTCCCCTTATCACTCGTTTCCCAACTTTGTATCCTCCGTGATAAATCGCCCTCATCGATAGGTAAATGTAAAAGTGACACTCGCATGTAATTGACCCGGTCGAATAACACCGTCACCCTGCGGCTCCCTAGCGATCGCTACCACTATAGGAACTTCCGCCTGCTGGTCTTCAATTTCAATACCAAGATTATCGTTTAGCGATACAATCCTTCCAGTGGATATTAAGTCACGCCAATCAATCTCGTCGTCTCCATCATCCGACACTGAATACATGAGAACAAATCCAAATCCCTCAGAACTATCAGAGCCATCAGAATCACGGAACATTTTGGGTTCGTTGTTGATGGTAGTACCTTCCACAGATATCTGGGGATCACTGCCAGTATTAGCATTCGGATAGCCACAATTAGTCAACTTCAATTGAAGCTTATGAGGGCTTAATATATCCCCTGGCTTTGCAAAACTCGCTGCCGACAACGAACCGAAATCCAGCGTACCTCCGCTGCTTATCTCCATATCACAAGGATCTGGAATAATCGTAGCTTGAAACTGCACATCCACTCCACTCGTGCTTGTTTCGCGATGCCCCTCAGCCACCCCACTGACCGCCAGAAACAATAGAACCAATATAGAACAGCAGAAGCAGCGCATTACCGCATATCTGCCCTTGGTCAGACAGGCCAACGGGTCATTCAGCCTATTCTTTTCTTGTCCTGTCACTGTCCCAAACATCGTACTTGCCTCAAATTAATTCTATGACTTTTCTGTTAACGGATATCGCACTGCAATGCCGATAACATCAGCGATAATCAAACGTAAATGTCATCGTTGCGCTGATTTTGCCTGTCTTTTTGCAATCAGCTGCCAGTTCACCGGCGACTTGAGCACACCTCAGTGAAAACTTGACCGGCACAGAAACAGAAGGGGCGTGGTCATTTATGATTGTGCCTTTATTAGCCAAGTGAAATGGGACACCATTCTTCAAATTCGAGGACCACTCCCCGCCATTGAGTGTCTTCAATTGCACAGTAATGCCCATTTCCGCCGTTGAAGCTGTACTTTCTGTACCACGATTACGAAACAGTGTTTCATCCGTATCAACGTGATCGCCGGTAACGGTGATTGTGGGAGTAATACTGTCTTTATTGACCACAGCAGTGCAATTTTTCAGCGTCAGATAGGCTTCCTTGTTGATTTTGCCTGATACTACGTCTTTAAATTGCACAGTACCTAGTTCGATATTGCTGTCGCTCGCAGAGATATCACACGTCCCTTGAGTAATTGTGGCCTTAAACTTGGCATCGACAGAATTCTTCGCCCACAAAGGAGCAGAAAAAAGCCACAAAACCCCCGCCATGCCGATGTAACTCAGGTACCTGCGTACATACAGAACCATTGAGATACCGGTTTTATTGAATTGCGCCATCGAAGTTATCTCCTCCACCGAGATCGTTGATCACCGCCCATTCCACTTTCTTTTTATTCTGACTATTCTGAGCGGGATAAACGTGGGTACTAAAAGGCGCCAGCATTTGCGGATGACTTTCAGAAAACTTCACTGGCACCCCATCAACTTTGATCTGGGTAAAGCTGATGTGATAAGGCGAATTATTACTGACTTGAATGCCCCCGGCAGCATGGGTAAAGCGCAGCGCTTTGTATGCCTGCTCTGGCGTACCCACTAACCCCGTTGGCCGATAAAATAGTTTGATGGTGTTGCCGATGGCATAAGTTATTCCACCGCCAATTTTGGCGCTTTCAAAACGCTGGCCCGGAGGATTCCTACCGGGAATCGCGGAAGCATTAAAATAAAAGACACTTTCCCGATCGGTTGGCAACTTACTGGTATCACCTAAGATGCGCAGGACATTGGTTCCCTTAGGGTCCAAACGGAATAAAGGAGGAGAGACGTAAAAGGGTGCTTTACCGTTGCCATCAACGGTGCGAGTAATTTTAGTTGTCACCAAGTAAGGGATATTAGTTGTTGTATTGCGTACTGAGACTGTTGTTTCAGCTTTATCCTGTAAGAAAATAATGCGTGTAGCATCGATGCCAAACCCGCCTTCGGCCTGACTCTGTGACGCGAACAAAAACGCGCCCAATACCAAGCCTTTTATTATTATGTTAGGAAGTCGGAGTTTACTGATCATCTTTTGTTTCTCATATTTTGGCTCGGTTAGCCAATAGTCGCCTAATAAAAGGCACCATCAATCATCTAAAATTTTTCATCGAAGGAGCCTGAGGAAGCATCCCTCAGGCTGAAACAACATAAGCATTAGTTATACGCATAGGAGAAGGTGATGGGGGCAGTAATCTGCTGGTTTCCAGGAATATCTTCGCCCGTTGTGGCTATATATACAACAAATTCTGCATGACTATTCGTCATATCAGGTTCCTCTTTGTTGTCTTGTTTCACAGTAGAAACAGTCATAGGAACCGTGCTTTCACTTTTAATAGGCGTGAATACATTATTTTTTAGAGAATTTAGTAGTACTATACCTGCCGATTTATCAGTCTCTTTGTTAAAGAGATAACCCCCTGATTTCTGCAAGGTTTGACCTGTCACATACAACTTAACTTTACCTGCATCTGTATTTTCTTTAGAGCAGTTACTAAGACCAATAGTGAAATGCCTTTCACTGTCCTTTATAAATTTTGAAATCCCTGTGCCTGGAAATTTCGTACCTGCGGCGTCAAAATCTGTGTTTTTATGGTTCCCCGTATCCACCGACCCATTTGAACCAGGGTTGGTAACATCACATGTTGCAGCCACAATCATACCGGTAACATTTACTATGGCATTATTCGCCGCATTAGCAGCCGAAGCTGCCCCCAAAACCAACGCCGCCACGACGCTTATCTTTAATATCTTTTTCATTTCATTAATCCTACTTAACTATCGAACAAAAATCAGACTTAACTTTACATACCATTTGCTGATTATCAGTAACACTTAGCTGTACATAAAATTGTCAATTAGGACCATTTTGACAATCGAGATACACCCTGAAACTTATGTTCAAAAATTCACCACAAACAAAATAATTAAATGATAATTTGCAAAATTTAAGAGTATTTTATTGTTGAATCCGAAAAATAAGAGCAACAATTTCAAGAAAGGAACCTAGGAAATGAGGTATTTTTGGGGATTGTAGGAAAAAATTAGGTTATTTTGGTATAGCTGTGTTAGAATACATAATGCTTTACAAAGATATACAATTCTGTATCTTTCTTTATTAGAAAATCTTGAGTATAGTTTCGTGGTGGGTGTATCTCGATTGTCAAAATGGTCCTAATTGTAGTGATTAAAGTTTACCCTTCACGCCCCAAACTCCTTGAAAACGTTCAGCATTACTCGCGGTATAACGTACAGTATGGCGAATGTTTTTATGTCCAAGATAATCTTGTATCAGTCGAGTATCCACTCCCCGGTCTGCAAGGGCAAAACCACAGGCATGACGCAACATATGCGGATGCGGAACGACAGCAATATTCGCCAATTGCCCTAATCGAGTAATAATCTGGTAAATCCGCTGGCGCGTAAGTGGCTTCCCTGAGCGTGACAAGAACAACCAATCACTATCCGCCCCCAAGAAAGTTTTGCGCACTTTCAGCCATGCCTTAATCGCCCGCACCTCACGACGCAATAGGGGATGGTTAGTACAAAATCCCCCCTTTAATCGCCGGATGTACAGGCATCTTTCTTTCAACTCCATGTCAGATAATCGTAAATACCTGGCTTCGCTGACACGAAAACCATGGATAAAACTCATGTACACCAGACAATAATTCCGCTCTGGATTAGCACCGGCTTTCGCCATTTCCAACATGCTTTCTACTTCTGACTGAGTCAGATATTTTCTTTGGCCCATGACTATTTCTCCAAACATATTGATAGCATAACCCGGCTATTATTCCCCCCTGACAGAATCGTTCCCAACTTCGAGACATAAGCCAGCAACAAACAGAACCAAGGAATAAAATACACACCATCAATTTGCCCAAATGGCATGTTGTTCACCGGGGACACAGAGGGTTATACAGATGAGAGGTAGGATTTAAACACCTTTTTTTGATTATTTTTTCATCATTACGGGAACATGCTGTTAAATTTGGTTGATAACCTTGATGATTACAGGTGTTTCCCCGCAGTGTATTGACATGATTTTCAACCAATTATTAGGAAAATATTACGTTGATTACCTTAACCCGGTCTGTATTATTATGGAAAATAAGCAAGACCGGTTCGCAACCAATGAAACATGACGAACTGTCAAGCAATCAATGGAGAGAAGAAATCGCATGAAAGGCCAACTGCTTGATGCCATCCCTTTAACTTCCCTGCATGGCGTCGGGGCAAGTCAGGCAGCTAAACTGGCAAAAATGGGCCTGATCAACTTGCAGGATCTGCTATTGCACTTCCCTCTTCGTTACGAAGACCAGACCCGCCTTTATACGATTAATGATCTTTTGCCCGGTATCCATGCCACAATCACAGGGGAAATCCTGCGCACTGATATTGTTTTTGGCCGCCGCCGGATGATGACCTGCCAAATCAGTGATGGTACCGGTGTGCTTACACTGCGCTTTTTTCACTTCTCTGCGACAATGAAAAACAATCTGGTCAAAGGGAAACAAGTTGTTGCCTATGGTGAAATCAGAAAAGGGAGTCATGGCGCGGAAATTATCCATCCTGAATATAAAATCCAGAATTATGCCGGGAATGTGCAGCTTCAAGAAACATTAACCCCTATTTATCCGACAACAGAAGGGGTTCGTCAGGCGGCTCTTCGCAAGCTGATTGATCAGGTGCTGGAATTGCTTGATACCTGTGCGATCAACGAACTCCTGCCGGAAGAGCTTAGCCGTTCGATGATCAGCCTGCCACAAGCATTACATACCCTGCACCGTCCACCGCCAGATATTGCGCTGGCTGATCTAGAAACCGGCAAACATCCAGCCCAGCGCCGTCTGATCCTGGAAGAACTTCTGGCGCATCATTTGAGTATGTTAGCAGTTAGAGCGGGTGCACAACGCCATCACGCTCAATCGCTGCCGACTGAAAACAAGTTAAAACAGCAGTTCCTCAACCGCCTGCCATTTTCTCCAACTAACGCGCAACAACGGGTTGCAGCGGAAATTGAGCAAGATCTGGCAAAAGATGTTCCCATGATGCGGCTGATTCAGGGAGATGTTGGTTCAGGAAAAACGCTGGTTGCCGCATTGGCTGCGTTGCGGGTTATTGCGCATGGTAAACAGGTCGCCTTAATGGCGCCAACTGAGCTACTGGCAGAGCAGCACGCAAATACATTTCGGCAATGGCTGGAGCCTTTGGGGATTCAGATCGGCTGGCTGGCTGGCAAGCAAAAGGGGAAAGCACGTCAGAAACAGCAAGAAGCCATTGCCAGCGGGCAGGTCGCTATGATTGTTGGTACACATGCCATGTTTCAGGAACAGGTGAAATTTTCCGGTCTGACGCTGGTGATTATTGATGAGCAACATCGTTTTGGTGTGCATCAACGTCTGTCTTTGTGGGAAAAGGGGCGCGAACAGGGTTTTCATCCGCACCAATTGATTATGACGGCAACACCGATTCCCCGGACTCTGGCAATGACCGCCTACGCGGATCTCGATACTTCTGTTATTGATGAACTGCCACCGGGGAGAACCCCGGTCACAACGGTTGCGATCCCGGATACACGCCGTGAAGAGATTATCAAACGGATCAAAAATGCCTGCCTTGATGAAAACAGGCAAGCCTATTGGGTCTGTACACTGATTGAAGATTCCGATGTGCTGGAAGCTCAAGCGGCACAAGTCACCAGTGAAGAATTGACGCTCGCCTTGCCGGAATTAAAAGTTGGGTTGGTACATGGCCGAATGAAAGCCGCAGAAAAGCAGCAAGTGATGGAAGCTTTTAAGCGTGGAAAACTACAGCTTCTGGTTGCAACAACGGTTATCGAAGTGGGTGTAGATGTGCCAAATGCCAGTTTGATGATCATTGATAACCCGGAACGGCTTGGCTTGGCGCAACTACATCAATTACGCGGACGAGTTGGCCGTGGTGCTATCGCCTCTCATTGTGTTTTACTTTACAAAACGCCGCTAAGCAGTACCGCCAGAATACGCCTGCAAGTGCTTAGAGACAGTAATGATGGGTTTGTTATCGCGCAGAAAGATCTGGAAATTCGTGGTCCCGGTGAATTGTTGGGGACGCGTCAAACAGGGAGTGCGGAATTTAAGGTGGTTGATTTGCTGAGAGATCAGGGAATGTTGCCGGAAGTACAGCGTATTGCCCGGCATATCCACCAGCACTATCCTGAACATGCTCGCGCCTTAATTGAACGCTGGTTACCGGAACGGGCACATTATAGTAATGCGTGATTGAGAATATATCGGAGCGGGCTTTTCGTTTCTCACCGCTGCCAAAAATACGGATATCTGGCTTTATTCAATAATTAAGATGCTCTGCTATAGAGCTTTCTTTTAATTATTCTATTAAATTGATAATGTATTATTTCCAAAGGAATTAAAAATACCACCACAATTATTCCTGAATTAGTGCCAGCGTTAAAATATATCCCCAGAAAATATAAATGGTTTTTTATTATTTTCTTAAAAAATCGAATATAATACCTCGAATTAATTGATACGACATGTCACTATCCGAAGTCTTTTACCAGCTAATTGGGGTGACAGGCGGTTCCGCTATTTTTCATCAAATTCAGTTGATGGCGTGTGCGGTATTAGCGCAACATTATGCTCAAAGGTTAAAACGGGAATAGATGTAAACCTATAATAGGAAATTGTCATTAATATATTAATGGTAATTATTATATTTACATCAATATAATATTGAGTTGCTAAGTTTAGATAGTAAATATTTCTATTAATCCAATGAATGTAATTTTAAATATTTTCTTTTCGAAGTATAGAACTTTGATGGAGGTCACGCAAATAGTAGTTTTGTTGGTTCTTTTTATCCTATACTTATATTTCATCATGGTACATATTAGGGTGTTTTTAAATTAGAGCCAAATAAATCTACGTTGATATAATGGAGAGCTTAATATGATTTATATCAAAAGTCTTTCAGATAATGTGGTTAAAGTTGCAATTAGTAAATGGAGTAGTGAAGAAGGTGATGACAAATATTTTGATATTAACCCAGGAGAGGTGGCTCAATGGGGTAGATCAGATGAGCGCGGCTTTTTAATGTCAGTAATATTCAAGGATAATGATGCATGGTTATATTCAATAAGATCAAATGGCTACATAATTATTTATAGTAACAAGGTTGAAAATAACGGCGCACAGATATATTCTTTATATTCAGTACAATCTGTCTAAAAAATTTTTATTTCACTAGTTTTTTGATTTAATTTATGTGCATATGCTGTTGAATTAAATGAAAATTTTTATTATTTATATAGTGGAGGATTTATGATTCATGTTAAAAACCTCTCAACTGAACCGGTTAAAATTTCGGTTAATAAATGCGGAGAGGAAGGTAGAGAGGAATATTTAGCTCTTGATTGTGAAGATGTCAAGGTGTGGGATCTCTCCGATACGCATGGTTTTATATTGTCAGTAATACAGAGAGGTATTGAAAAATCATATTCTGCTTCGCAGAACAGTTTTATTATTATCTTTGATGATTATGTACAAGATAGCGGCATCAATATATCTCATCAAGAGAAATAAATGATAACTTGTCATCCGATTTAATTGAGTGTGAGACAAAATTAAATCACCATAATCAGGAATGGAATCTCCATTCCTGAACTATTTATATTCAACGGTCTGCTACTTTCGCCCCTAATGCTTGTTTTTCTGCTTGATTGATAAAGATATCTCCAGCCTCTTTATAATTAATCCATTGTTTTATCAACTTCTTCTGTCAGCGTTTCCAGACCAGGTGTTTAGTTCCAATATTTGATGTGTCAGATAATAGAAAAAAGTTATCGACTTATAACTTTAGGTTAATACTAAATTGATTTTTTGGTAGTTAGTTTTATATTATTTTTATCGATAAAGAGTAAAAATTAAAATTATGAGGTTTGAGCAGAATAATTTAAGGAAGATGTACACCTTTATGGCTACTCTTATTAATACGCAAACATGTAACTTAAATATGTAAAATAATCTTGTAATTATTATCTGCAAAGCAAAGAATAAAAATCACCAAGAGGGGCGAAATATATTTTCTATTTATAAAAAAGTGAGTTATTTTGATTTTTTATAGGTTGAATTATTATATTTTTCTCAGAAATTGGTTAATGGTCGGCAATAACAAAATAATACTTAATGGATTAACTAATCATATTCACTATGCGCTTTCAGCTTAGAACTCCTTGATGATGCTCACTATCTGCTATAGTTTTATGCGCATAAATGAGGTGTCTGATGAAAATACAATGCGTCTCAACCGTAGAACGAAGACAATCCGGTAAACGTAGTACAAATGTGTATTTGACCGCTAAGGTGGTAGATGAAGCCCGTGATTTAGATCAATTTCAAAATAAGGTTTCAGTGTAGGGGTTGTAAACCTGGACCATCCAAAAGGTTGGCGGTTGGTTATTTTGATTACTGGTAGCTCCATGCACTTTTAACCATAATAGCTATTCGAACCATTTTAGACGGTAGGTAATGTATGGAAATTATTCCCGCACAATTGGCTAAGAACCAGTTTGGTGATCTGATTATGAAAAGTTCAGCGTGAGCCTGTGGAAATTAGTAAGCATGTGGCCGTGGTTATCTCTCCTGAAGAGTATGATCAGTTCGTACAACTCAAGTTACAGAATTTAAAAACCGTTCTGGCTGAATCTATTACACAAGCTGATCGTGGCGAATTGCATAGTATTGATAATGTATTTACACCGTTGACGGTTGATGAACTTGAGGGTAAGGCTTAGGGATAAGTGTCCGGTTTACGAAGAAAGCCAGAGAGCATATTCGTGCAATCAAACTCTATTCTATGCGCCGATGGGGCGAATGTTGCGGAAGCTTATTCAACTTCGTTACGTGTGACTTTGACGAAAATTCTTGATCGTCACCCATCCCCTGGTCGTGATCGCAGTGAGGATCTTTATTTTGGTGTGCTGCGTTTCCCCGTAGAGAGCCACATTATTTACTACCGGGAAGTTCCGACGGGTATTGAAGTGTTGGCGGTGTTACATCAGACGTAAGATCCACATAACCATCTATAGAGCATAAAACATGGGGCACTTTATTTAACCTCAGCTCTGCTTAAGAACAGAGATTTCAGAAGCACGTAGATTCAGACTCGGTCTTATCGCTTGGAATGTAAATGCGCCGCTTCTATGCGTTTCGTGCATTGACTCAAGCATTTTTATGCCGATAACGTATCAATAGTAAGTTTGTCAGGCATTTGTTCAAGCTCAGTCCAGTGATTTTCATCACTGTTTCACGGTCGATACTCACACTTCGGTGACTGTTCTGACAGTCACCGTAAGATCCTCTTTTAACATGAATCATTGAATACTGATTAAAAACTCTCAGCACGAGTTAGTGGCGTATTTGCTCAAGTTCGT
>NZ_JBEJZY010000057.1:0-26257 GCF_040256935.1 Photorhabdus viridis | reverse complement strand
AGCCTACGTTCAGAGTCAGTCAACGCCAGATTGATCTTTAAAGCCCTGCGGGCTTTTCGCCTTATATCCCCGCCCGCACTGGGCGAGGGTTTACGGCGTTTTTCGCTAATTGCGCTGCGTTTACGGAAATGAACAATCTCCTCATTCACAGGAGATTGTTCTTGGGTTTCAAAAAACGCAGGAGTAACCTGTAATGTAGTGGCTAATTCATTAGAAAGTTCAAATGTTGCCCGTTCACAGAGTTTTTCTGCTGTTGCTCGTCTACAGGGCATGGCAGCTTCTGTTGAAAGAACTATTCACCCAATATCCAAAAATTCAGGTTGAACTTGATCAAACAGAGCGTTTGACTGATCCCGTCCGGGATCGTCTCGATGCGGTTATTCGGGTCGGTGAATTAAAAGATAGCTCGCTTTACTCAAAATGGATAGCCACCCAGACTTGGGTTGTGTGCGCCAGTCCAGGCTATATCCAGAAGTGCGGGGCTCCGACAACACTTTCTGAGTTATCTAACCATTATTTGCTTGATAAAAATCACGATCCTGCTGGCGTTTGCTGGTCACGCTATCAGGATGCTATCAATCTCAGCAATGAGAACAGAATTTTTCGCAGTGATGACTTTGACACATTGAGAATGGCCGCCGTCACTGGATTTGGAGTAGGGCTTCTTCCTAATTGGGTTGTTTCGTCGGATATTCGTTCTGAAGGGCTTGTTGCATTATTCAATGATCCTGATGAACGTAAGGATGGTATCTATTTATTGCGGGCGCTTGCTCACCCGCCAGCAAAATTAACGGTATTTATATCACTATTGCAGGAGTGATTTGCCAGGGAGATTTAGCTTTGGTGATTTTTTATTATTATCTGGTAATTTTTTCTATAGATAATGCAATTAGCCGTTCGATTATTATGAATGTAGTCATTTGTTTTTTATATTTCTTAGTAATAAATAATTTAAAACCGCAAGGGGTTTTATTAAATGATTAACATGGAAAGTATATTTTCAGTATATATTAATGACTTGAAATTGTATATTTGTTGGTAAGATTTAATGACTATATGGTTTTACTTTGTGCTATTTTATGATTATTAGTAACGTCAATTTACTACTGGGAACTTTATTTTTGTGATTACTTTAATCCTGATATTGTCAGGTAAATTACAGTGTTGTTCTTATTGTTGTTGATGATTATATCAATATGATTAATTGGTTAGTAAATCAAATGTAAATTAATAGTTGATAACTTTAATGAATAGTTAAAAGAGATATTTAACCATTATCTAAGTATTCGCCTCATTTATTATTATTGAAGTTTCATAAATATATGTTTATTCTCTGATGTTGTTTTTGATTTATAAATATATATATTATTAATTAATATAGAGGTTTATTATGACTAAAATTTTTTCTTTTAATAAGAATTGTCGAGATTTATCTGCTGGGCATAACTCACTTCTTAAGGAAGTTAATGGTGTGAATGGGTTGCCTAAATCTCTGGCGCCTGGCTTCCCTGATTTAGATGATCAGTTTAATCAGATGGGAATTAAACATCTCCGGATCCATGATTGTTTTGGTATTGGTGATATGGATAACTATTTCCAGGCGGACAGAAAAAATAATCAAAATGAAATTATTTTCAATGCCGAAGAAGAAAATCAATCCGCGATTAAAAAACTTATCGCTGATATTTCAAATATCAGAAGTATCTTTCCCTATGCTGCTGCCGGGATGAGAAATCATGATATTAGTCTTGCATTAAAAGAGGCTAATTATAAAATGACTGATGCTTATCTGCGTGATGTTATGAGAAATCAAGCGGAGCTAAACCCAAGTAATATTCAACGACAAATCATGTTTCGTATCGGCCGTTCCTTTGGCGGTGGTCATGAGATACCACAAGATTTTGATGTTTATGCAACATTAGTGGGTACCTTAGTGAATCGCTACGCTTTAAACTATGCCAAAATTGGCCTGCCTAGAAAAATAACCTACTGGCAGGTTTGGAATGAACCTGATTTATCGATTTTCTGGAATAGTGATGATCCTAAAAAGTATTATGAATTATATGGAAAAATTGCAAGAATAATTAAATCTGTTGATCCTTCTGTCAAAGTAGGTAGCGCTGGTATTGTGTTTGTTAATAATGCATTAGAGAGTTATGTTGATGGATTCTTACGATATTGTAAAGATAATGATGTGCCGCTGGATTTCTTTTCCTGGCATGGATACGTTGAAACTGGAGATCCGCAAAACATCCTTGATGTAGGGAATACGGTTCAAAAAAGTTTGAAGACTTATGGTTTTACCGATGCAGAAAGTTTCTGTACTGAGTGGAATTCCTGCCCTATTGGGACGAAAAATACATATACAAAAGTGCAGGGCATTAAAAATGCGGCATATATTGCTTCCACATTTATTTATATGCAATATATGAAAATTGACAGGGCATATTATTATCGGGGAGATGGTTTATCTTTTGGTTTGTTTAATGATCAACCTAATCCTAAAAAACCACATGTTAAAAATTTCTGTACGTATTCGGCTCAATCCTTTGGTCTTTTTGCCAGAATGTTTGAAACACCTTATATCCTAAGTGGTAACAAGGATTTCTCAACAGGTTTAACTGTTTTGGCAACTGAGAATGGTGAAGGCAATAAAATTAATATCCTTGCCGCAAATTATAAAGTTGACCGGAGTCTTGCAGACGGCTATTCGGCACCTGATTATTTATATCAACAATACTATTTGGATACTAGCCGATCACTGAATCAATTAACCGATACCTGGAGTAAGAATAAATGGTTTGGTGGTGTTGATCCAACAACAATTCACCCTGATAATGTGGTGGTGCAACATGAGGTTATTAATGAATTTCCTGATGATAATATGTTGAGAGCTAAAAATCGTAATTATACTGATAGCGACCAGGGTATTACTGTATTAATTAATCATATAGGTTATAAAAAATTTAAAGTTAGAGCATACCGTATTCAAGAAGGGGGAACATTGGAACAAATGACACCACAAGAAGTAACCAGTAAAATTACTGTGTCTATATCTAATAATAAATTAACATTGGTAGATGAAATGGCAAAGCCTTCAACAGTGACATTATATTCACTAGAGCTAAGTCATCATTAACTTAGTATAAAATTAAAGTACTATGATGGTTTTTTTATCTATTTTTTATTAAATAAAATCATTGTGGTTTTGTTGAGGATGTTATTTTATCTGTTGAGGTATTTATAAAAATATAATTATTTAATGAAGCGGGATGAGAATGGCAGATAATGATTTTAAAGTGTGATTAAGGTTGGTATTTTATTGTTGTCTATGTGTTCGGTTTTATTTTTTTTGTTAAGTTATTGGAAAGGTGTGTTTATCTTATGATGTTTTTTATTTATAAAGATATATATTATTAATTAATATAGAGGTTTATTATGACTAAAATTTTTTATTTTAATAAGAATTATCGAGATTTATCTGCTGGGCATAGCTCACTTCTTAAGGAAGTTAATGGTGTGAATGGGTTGCCTAAATCTCTAGCGCCTGGATTCCCTGATTTAGATGATCAGTTTAATCAGATGGGAATCAAACATCTCCGGCTTCATGATGGTTTTGGTATTGGCGATATGGATAATTATTTCCAGGTGGACAGAAAAAATAATCAAAATCAAATGATTGTCAATGTTCCAGAGGAAAATCACCCAGCGGCTAAAAAACTTGTCGCTGATATTGCAAATGTCAGAAGTATTTTTCCCAATGCTGCTATTGGGATGAGAAATCATGATGTTAATCTTGCATTAAAAGATGCTAATTATGAAATGACGGATGCTTATCTGCGCGATGTTCTGAATAATCAAGCAGATCTGAATCCAGATAATATTCAGCGCCAAATCATGTTTCGTATCGGGCGTTCTCTTGATGGCGGTTATGAAATACCAGAAGACTTTGATATTTACGCAAAATTAGTTAAAGCTTTGGTGAATCGTTATGCTGTAAACTATGCTAACATTGGAATACCGAAAAAAATAATTTATTGGGAGATTTGGAATGAGCCTGATTTACTATTTTTCTGGAATAGTGATGATCCACAAAAATATTATGCATTATATGAAAAAGTAGTGAGAGTGATTAAGGCTGTTGATCCTGATGCTAAAGTCGGTGGTGCTGGTATTTCGTTTAGTAATAATGCAGGCGGTGATTATATTGATGGTTTTTTCCGATATTGTAAGAATAATAATGTACCGTTAGATTTCTTTTCTTGGCATGGGTACGTTGATACTGGAGATCCGCAAAACATTATTGATATGGGTAATACGATTCAAAAAAGTTTGCATACTTATGGCTTTACCAAGACAGAAAGTATTTGTACTGAGTGGAATTCCAGTCCTTTTGGGTCGAGAAATACATTTACAAAAGTGCAGAGTGCTAAAAATGCAGCATATATCGCTTCGTCGCTTATTTATATGCAATATACGAAAGTTGACTTGGCGCATTATTATCGGGGGGATGGTTTATCTTTTGGTTTGTTTAATGATCAACCTAACCCTAAAAATCTAAATGTCAGAAATTTTTGTACCTATTCAGCTCAATCTTTTGGCCTTTTTGCCAAAATGTTAAAAACACCTTATATACTGAGTAGTCATAAAGACTTTTCAACGGGTTTAACGGTTTTAGCAACCGAGAATGAATCAGGTAATAGAATTAATATTCTTGCAGCAAATTATAAAGTGGACAAGAGTTTTTCAGATAGTAATGTAGCGCCAGTTCCTGCGGACTTATATCGACAATACTATTTTGATAGCAGCCGATCATTGGACCAATTAACGGATACCTATAGTAAAAATAAATGGTTTGGTGGTATTGATCCTACGACAATTCATCCTAATAATGCCGTAGTACAAAATGACCCTGTACAACAAATCCCAATTGATACTCTTTTAAGACCTAAAAGTCGCGATTATACTTATAGTGACCAAGGTGTGACTGTAGTGATTGATAATATCGGTTGTAAGAAAGTGAAAGTTAAAGCATACCGTATTCAAGAAGGAGGATCTTTAGAACGAATGCGACCACCAGAAATAACTAACCAGATTACGGTGTCTATATCTAATAATAAATTAACATTAGTGGATAAAATGGCAAAACCTTCAACGGTGACATTATATTCATTAGAGTTCAGTTATCATTAGTTTGATATAAAATGGAAATGTTATGGCAAATTTCTTTCCTGTTTTGTTAATAAGTTAAATCAAGGAATAAAATTATTTTAACCTGTCAGGCTCTGAGAAGAGCCTGTTTAATAATAACGAATAGTTTGGAGAATTAATTTATTGTTGTTTTAAATGCAACCCTTTTTCTGTCAAACGATAACGTTGTAATGGACTACTGGGTTTTTCTGGGTGACTCATTTCAATCAATCCAGCTTCCAGTGTGGGTTGCAGATAGCGTAGACGGAATGAGCTACGATCTTTTAATCCAAGCGCTAACTGAAGTTGCTCACGATTCATTTCTCCTTCCAACGCCATAATTAATTGTCTAACTTGGTGGGTAGCCTGATGGGTAGCCTGATGGGTATCCTGATGGGTAGATTCCAGAATTGCGTCACGTATCATGCTCAACATAAATTCAATAAAGGGTGCACAATCAACTTGTTGGGTACTGAGATTAATGGCTTGATAGTAATCAGCCTGATGCTTGTAAACCAGACTTTCAACTGGAATGAATTCAAATAATGAGTTCCAGTGATTTAAGATTAATGTCTGCCATAATCTGCCCATTCTGCCGTTACCATCAGCAAACGGGTGAATAAATTCAAATTCATAATGGAAAATACAACTGGCAATAAGTGGATGAATATCCGTAGAGTTCAGCCAGTAAAGAAGATCCGCCATCAGTTTTGGAACCCGGTTTGCCTGTGGAGCCATATGAATGATTTTTTCTCCATCCATAACACCAACACCACTGTGCCGATAACCACCTGCACTATCTATTAACCCTTTCATCAGAACAAAATGGGCTTCCAGTAAGTTCTGTTCTGATGTGAAGTGCCAATGATGGAGCTGCTCGTAAGCTAAAATAGCGTTATGTGCTTCCTGTATTTCGCTGATTGGTGCGATGACTCGCTTTCCTTCAATAATTGCTGTGATTTGGCTTGCATCAAGTAAGTTACCTTCAATCGCCAGTGAGCCGTGAATTGTTCGTATCCGATTTA
This sequence comes from Photorhabdus viridis, assembly GCF_040256935.1. Lineage (NCBI taxonomy): Bacteria > Pseudomonadati > Pseudomonadota > Gammaproteobacteria > Enterobacterales > Morganellaceae > Photorhabdus > Photorhabdus viridis. Next base: position 20,042 of record NZ_JBEJZY010000057.1, on the reverse strand, counting down.
TACGTCTCAATCGCAAAGCTTTTGCTCGTTCCTGTTCTGTACTTAACCGTCCGATATTCTCACTGATTTCAGCGACTAGTTGGATCATTTTAACTGTAATTGAGAAAGGTGGCTGATAACCTTTTTGCGCCGAATTCATTGAACACCTTAATTGGATTTGTAGGGTTATGGTAAATAGCTTTAATTCTGTTATTGGGTTTTGAAAGGCATCGGTATTATCGCCAGTAAGATGATATTGAGCAACAGACTGGCGATTGTTACACGGATTGTCGATTATTTTCCTGCCAGCACACCATACATCAGCGGCATACGGGGCATTCCTTCCGGTTGTACCATTTTGCCGCCACCGATATTATGCATTCCTTCAAATCCACCCCATCCATTTGAGTAAGGGTATTCATTAAATTGTTCAATTCGTAATCCTGTTTGTATCACTGAGGAGATGACGCCTAAGAAACGGGGATATTCGTAATATAAGAAATAATTTCTTTTTGAGATCAAAAAAATGCGTAATTTTTTACAAAAAAATACAAAAAATATCTTTTAAGTTATGAACTTTTCCATATACTGCCTCGGCAGTTGACGATAACTGAACAAAAATAACTCTAATGTTCGGTTTTTACCCCAGATCAGAAACTGATTTTATTGAAAGTTACGCCATTTCTTTTAGTAACACTTTTCCTTGCACTTAAGGGTGCGCTTAGAAAGCGGAAATTATCCTAGCTCAAGTCTGTTTTTTGTACGAACTGATATTTGATTCACAAAAAAATAAATCATTAAAAATCAGTCAATTGTAAAAAAATCATTTTTTTCTCATGTCCGCTGTAAGAAATTGCTGTGCAGTGCGACTAATTGAGTGAAACAAATGCTTGTTTCAGCGAAGTAGTAATTCACTTTCCACATAAGTAAAAGGAACGTTTCATGACTAAGCAAACGACAAAAGCATTACTGGCCCTGGCTTTAGGCAGCGCACTGATTACGGTAAGTTCTTCAGCAATGGCGGATTCCGGCAGCAAAACGGAGAAATGCTATGGCGTTTCTCTGAAAGGGAAAAACGATTGTAAAGCCGGTGCAGGCACCACCTGTGCTGGTACCTCCAAAACAGATTATCAGGGCAATGCCTGGAAAATGGTACCCGCGGGTTCCTGTGTAAAAATGAAGTCTCCAACCTCCCCGACCGGTTTTGGTCAACTGGACGCGTTTAAAGTTAAATAAAAAAGGTAATTCAGGCATCATACAGGAGCTCATACGATGACAATTTCCTTGCCCTTACACCGCGTCTCTCGTGAAGCTCCTGACTTCTTGATACTAAACAAGCTCCCGGTCAGAGCAGGGATCGGGTTAAAGCCGGAGCATTTTCGCGTTATCCTGCGCGATAAACCTGACATTGGTTTTTTTGAAGTTCATGCGGAAAATTATTTGGTTGCGGGAGGGCCGTTTCATCAGGCACTGAGCATCATTCGCCAGGATTATCCGCTATCTATTCATGGTGTGGGCCTGTCCATCGGAGGCGAAAATCCTCTGAATCAGACCCATTTACAACGTGTTGCCGCGCTGGTTGAACGCTACCAGCCGGCCGTTTTTTCTGAACACCTTGCTTGGTCGACGCACAACGATCTCTTTCTCAATGATCTGCTGCCGCTGCCTTACACGGACGCTACGCTGACGCGGGTCTGCGAACATGTCGATCAGGTACAGAATGCACTGCGTCGCCCTATTTTGTTGGAAAACCCGGCCACCTACATCGAGTTCAGTGCCTCAACCATGCGCGAGACTGACTTTATCTCCGAGGTGATACGCCGCACCGGATGCGGACTACTGCTGGATGTGAACAATCTCTATATCAGCGGCGTCAACCATAATCATTGCCCAAGGCAGATGCTATTCGAGCTGCCACTTCACCGTGTCGGTGAAATTCATCTGGCGGGCTATACGGAAAGCCGCGATGGGGCAAGCGATCGGCTGTTGATTGATTCACATGACAGTCATGTGACCGGGCCTGTCTGGGATCTCTATAACAAGACCCTGCGTGAAACGGGGCCGATCGCCACCCTGATCGAATGGGACAGCAATATTCCACCATTAGACGTGTTGCTGAACGAAGCCAGCCATGCCCAACATTACATTACGGAGAGCACGAAAAATGCAACAACAGCTGTATCAGGCGCTTCTTGACCCCGACCTCACGGTACCAAAGGGGCTGACAGCCTGGAATGGTAGCGATCCGGCGGTACGTTTTGCGGTTTATCGTAATAATGTCATCGCGTCGCTGATTGACGCACTGGCCGAAAACTGCCCCGTCCTTCTTGCCCAGCTCGGAGAGTGCTTTTTCCGTGCGATGGCAGGGGAGTTTATACGTCAACAACCGCCTTCTTCTCCTGTTTTGGCAGGCTATGGCGCGCAATTGCCGGACTGGATTGCGACGTTTCAGCCGTTGGCAGATTGGCCCTGGCTGAGCGATCTCACCCGGCTGGAAATGTTGTTTATTGAATCTCTGCACGCGGCGGATCCTGCCGTACAGGCGGCAGAAGCGGCTCCTAGTGGCGATCCCGCACAGTTGTTGATGGCGCTTCATCCCTCGGTACGGCTTTTCAGTTCAGATTATGCCGTTTTCAGCCTGTGGGCCGCACACCAACAAAATGAAAACGAGATGGCGCTGGACCCATTCCAGCCAGAACATATGCTGCTGTGCCGCGTTGACGACGACGTGCGAATAATGTTGCTCAGCCGTGCGGAAATGCAGTTTGTTGCCATGCTCCAGTCCGGTCGGTGTCTTGCCGAAGCCCTAGAGATTGCCGCTGGGGAGGAGGCGACTTTTGAGCCTCAATCGATTTTACAACGCATGCAGCACTATGGGCTGATCCTTTCTCTATACAGCAACACGGAGCGCTAAGATGGCATTACTCAAAATGTTAGTATTAAAGGGGCAACACATTGCGCAGGAAAGTATTATCCCCCTTCTGGCGCGCATTGGCCTTGCCGCAACATTCTGGCTGTCGGGCCAAAGCAAAGTGATGGGATTAAACATCGATATTCTGGGAGACACGCCCTGGCAGCTGGGGATCCCGCGCGCTACCGACAGCGCCGTGTCGCTCTTTGCCAGCGAGTACCAGCTTCCGCTGCTGCCACACGATGTGGCTGCCGTCATGGCCGTGACCGCAGAACATGTGTTTCCGCTGCTGCTGATTGTCGGATTGGCGACACGCTTCTCCGCGTTGGCATTAATGGTGATGACGCTGGTGATTCAGATATTTGTTTACCCGGATGCCTGGCCTATCCACGCTACCTGGCTGACGGCTCAGCTGTACCTGGTGACGTATGGCGGCGGAAGGTTTTCGCTTGATCGTTTGATTTACCGCTATTGCACCTGATTTCCCCTCCCTGCGTTATTCCTTATTTTGATTCTCGTTTTCACCACGAGCGAATGCGGAAGTGATAGTGCGCGCAGGTCGGCAAGCCATTGTCTGAATTTTCGGCACCCGTCGCACATTCGCAAATGCAACATCGGGTTCGCTTTTAGCAATCATAAAAGTGACCGTTCCGTCGGTCACGAAACTCAGTCATCAACTGGTTTATAGATCCCCCAATTGGAGCCGAGATCAGTTAACATCCAAATTTACCCAATGTGGCCTCCGCAATAGGGATATATTGGTCTGTTAATTTATTGATGCTGTTATTGGTTGCAGGATAACAACAATCAAGGAAAAACCAGTTTATCGGTGTCTCCAATATTGAAGCAATCTGCACCAGATGGGATAAATTAATGCGGTTTATCCCTCTCTCATAACGTGAGAGTTGTTGCTGGCTAATACCTATTTTTTCCGCCAATTTTACAGCGGTCATGCCCAATTCTTTCCTTCTTTTCTGAATACGCTTCCCTACTAATAGATGATCTTGTTTCATTTTCATCCCAGCCTTTAGCTTAAAAAAACACCCTTATTATGGCATTGCCAAAATTATTGTCCCTGATCCTGAGAAAGGTCCCGCCTCTACTCTGCCATTTTTTTGTAAAATTGATTTCACTGTAATGGGTACATTTCCTCCCGCCGGTACAAACACAGAAACGCCGTCTTCACCTTTTTTATCATTTAATAGTAATTTAGCTTTCAAGCTACCATCATTTCTCAAAGGTACAAATTCCCCATTAAGGCCCGTCGCTATTACGACAATATTTATATCTACATTGCAGGTCACATTGATATTTCCCGTTTTGGTTGCATTTTCTAGTTCTGCTTCATCAATACTACCGTAATCAAGCTCAACTGAGCCTTCACTGACCTGACAAAAGCCTATCGGCGGTGGTGCGACGCCACATAAAGATCCAGGCAACAATCTTCCATGAAAGCCATTTTGATCGGTTTCGTAAAATAGCCCGACACATTCCTGATGAGACCGAATAGCAGGACCAAAATGTTTTGCAACTCCGGTGATCGGAAAACTGGTATATTTCAATATTTCCGCCTGCACTTGTTTCATTGTCTTAAATCTTTCCACGCGAGTATTAAATATCCTATAAGGCTGCCCTGAATAACCATCAGCAAAATGGCGATGGTTAACCGATATCCAGCATGCGGAATAACCATAACAAGGATTTGGCGTAAAATCGTTTTCTTGGTCCCAACGTTCAATGACAAAAGTATAATAGGCATTTGTAGGAATACCCTCGGATTTAGTGATATATGAAAATATTGATGCCGCAGCACCTGATGAGAACAGAGATAAAAATACCAGACAAGCAGAGAATAATTTTTTCATTTACTTACCTAATAAAATAAAACCAAAACTATTTGATTAGTCATAGTTGAGATTAAATGTCGCAATAGCATGAAACGCGCCCCGTTTAATCGTCTGGTTAGCCAGCGCTGTCGGTTCAGCTTGCACATACGCTTTCAGGAGAATCATGTTTTCACCCTCTTTTAGCGGATAGACATCTCCGTCCCTGTTCAACGGCAACCGTTTGCCTTCTGCTGTTTCGATACCGATGGCAATTCCAGAAGCCTGACTACCTGTGCTTAATGCTAACAAACCCGGCAATTGTCTGTTTTCTGCCCCACTGAATGTCAGTTTGATAGATTTCCCCACACTCATATCACAGCCAGACAACCTGAGCTGAAAAGGCTCACTATTGGTCCTGCCATGCATATACAAATATTTTTCAGCAATCGTGCCCAAATCAAGCCGGATATCTTCATCACCCGGTTTAATCGTGCAGGGTTCTTCAACCAATGCGCCGTAAAAACGCATATTATCCGCAGCCTGTACCACCTGATTGTAATAAACTGTAGTAGCAACAATCATAAAACCAACGCGTAACACGAATAACTTGAAATAGTTCATTGGCTTTCCTTTCACTGGTATTCCGCCAGTAACGTCGCCGTCACTTCAAATTCCCCTTCTGGTAATGTGCTTCCCGGCTTTTTCACCGGCACAGCCTGTATCACCGGTAATTTCTGTGATGTCACCGGAATACGCTTGTTAAGGGTGAATGCTTTACCATCCAAAGTCAGACGAATACCCAAATTGGTGATATTCGTTTTCAAAGCAGCAGCATCAAATGAAGTCTGTGGGCCAATCACCGTCAATCCTAAACTCCAGTCTGAAACATTAGGCGCACACACCAATTGATAATTCACTGGCTGGGTATAATTCACCCCATCCACCTTATTTATTCCAACGTTATGACCAAAATAGATATCGATCATATTACCGTTATTAATGATGCAAGGAGGCGGTTCAAGCAGTGTGCCGTGAAACCACATATTATCCGCCGCTTGCCCCGGCATCACGCTGATCAATTCTAGGCAAACCGTCCAGAAAGCACGATAAATCAAATGCTTCATCAGTGTCTCCTGTTCATTGGTATTCAACCATCATCGTGGCAGCTGCGCCAAAACCACCGCCTTTCAATACCGCAGTCATATTTTTTACTGGCACCGCATGTAACTCAGGAAAATCCGGGTAGGTAAATTTCATCCAGTCATTGACGGGTAATTTCTGTCCGTTATGAATAACCGCAATACCAAGCCCGGTATGATTGGTTTGTAACACTGCCCGGTCAAAACTGGCGGTGTTACCCGATATCATCATCTTCATCACATTGGCCGGCATTTTTTCACATTTCACCGTGTACTTAATCGGCTTCATGTAATTAACTCCATCGATACGGGTAATCATCACTTCACCAAAATCCACATCAATAGTATTACCATTATTAATCACACAAGGTGGAGGAGCGATAACGACACCATATATATTGACCGGCGTTTTACCCGAAAGACTATTAAACGGCGTTGCTGCAACGTTTACCCTGTTTGTCGGTAAATCAGCTTGGGCGCCTGCACTCAGCAAACAACCCAGCAGTAATACAACCCATTTTTTTCGCCTGCGGTACAGCTCTTTTATTCGCAGAGACTTAGTCATAATTCACCCTAAAATCTACCACGGCCCAGTAATGCCCGATCCCCAATGCTCCCGGCGTTCGCACCGGCGTCAGTAAGATCGCCAGTGCGCGACCTGCCCGTTTTATATTCATCGTCGCTCCTCGCGGCTTCGCTCGTCATGACGAATGTTCAGCCGCCTGACACTGGTTTCCTGCACAGCTAAACGTCAGTTGCGGCCGGCCGCCAAAATCATTGATATAGGTCAGTACCGGCGCACTTCCTAAAGCCCCCGCACTTCCATTCAGCACCGCACTGCTTTTGGGCGCCACCATCAACGGCTTAAAATCCGCCACGCTCTTCCCTTTAAGCTGATTCGACGCATCCACCACGGTGATGTAATACGGAGTCGGGTTGTTCACCTGATATTGATCCCCCTGACGTGTCAGCGTCATCTTCTCCTGCCATGGGTTATCCAGATCAGTGCGACTGGCAAAAATCGCCTTCGGCCGATAGAACAGTTTTATCCGGGTTTGCAGCGCAATTTGCAATGTGTTCGGCTTCTTGCTGCGTGGCGGGATTTCACGCAAATTAAAATAGAACAGGCTTTCCCGATCCTGTGGCAGCTGTGCTATTGCTGGCAGTGACTGTATTTTCACCTGGCTCTTCGTCCCCGGCTCCACTCGCTGCACCGGCGGTGTCACCACTAACGGACCATTGATTTTGTTACCCTGTTCATCTTCTATCCAGCCTTGAGCCAGATATGGCAACTCTTTGTTCTGGTTGCTGATATCCATACTGGTGGATTTATCCTCACCATTAAACACTATCCGGGTACGATCCAGTGCAATGGCAGCCATTGATTCACTGACCGCTGACAAACTCAGGGCGGCGATCGTTACTGCATTCATTGTTTTCTTCAATTTCATGCTCAATTACTCATTCTCAGAATATGTCATTTCAGCGTCATTACGGGTCACCACGATAAGTTCCGGTGACAGCAACAAGGTTTTCACGCTGCCTGTCAGTTGAAACTATGGCTGTTTATTACCGCTGACCAACTGGCAGAGCAGTAATAACGAGGCCATCTCTTCAACTATTGGTAATTCATGCGGCAGTTCAATCACACACTGCAACTCCCCATCCCAGCGTACATCCAGTTTCTCCCCCGGATTTATCCCGCTCAGGTAGGTACTCCCACCATCATTGACGATGCCGATCTCCCGTTTATCCTTATTTAATACGGTGGCCCCAAACGGAGGCGCACTCCCGTCCGATAAACGGATCATGCTCATCGCTTTCTCACCGGATATCACCTGAAATTTACGGTAACCAATCGCCCCTTCCGTCAGTGTCGCTTGTTGTACCGACCGTATTGCCTCCACATTGTCCGGCAGCTTATTCAAATCAATACTCGCACTATTGCGGTAATAGTTGTTTACATCAGAGATCACCGCCTTACCGAACATATTGGTATGGGTAATCGCACCGAAGCCTTTCACCGGGACACCCCCTACACCATCGGTATCCACCATCAGACGCGTCGTACCCGGCGTATTGATGCGATGCAGTGCCGCACCTTCTGACGTGACAGTCACCCCACCCTGGACAGCAAGCGCCGCTGAGGTATAACGCCCATCCTGATAACTTGCACTTGTCGTCAGTTGGGCAAGATCGCCGTAATGTGTTAAATAGCCGTTAGCCGCTGCCTTGCCGTCAATACTGGAGCCCGCCGCCAAACGATAGCTATTGTTTTCATTAATCCGGTCGTAATAACCTACCGTATTGGAATTACCTTTGCGGTTGACCATTGCGTTATAACTGATTGTTCCTGAATTCCCCCACGGCAGGGATAACGTCAGGTACATACCATCGTCATTCTTACCTTCATATTTATTACGATAAGCGGACAGGTTCAGGTTAATGTTCTTAATGGTTCCAATACCGAAATAGCGTGATACCGATATGTTGTAGCGATCATTGTTCGACTGGTTCCAGTAAGTCTGGTGGCTGTAGTTCAGATAAGTACTGATCCCCAAATCTGTGAACTGTTTATTCAACATAATGGTGTAAAGTTCTTTACTGCTCTCCGTATCCCCGTCGTGATAACGGCGATCTAAATACTGGCTCATGCTCATGAAGTCACGTTCCGAGAAGCGATAACCTGCAAACGTCACCTGACTGTCATATTCCTCAAAACGCTTGGAATAACTGAGACGATAGGAGCCGCCGGTCAAAGTTTTACCCTCATCCGGTAAGCGGGCACGGGATTCTGTCACATCAAACGACAACGCGCCGAAAGCCATCAGATCACGCCCTATTCCCAACGATAGCGCGTTATAATCTCCGGCCCCCAATAGCCCTCCATACAGTGACCATCCGTTGTTTATCCCCCAGGAAAATTCTCCCAGCCCAAAACTATTCCCCTCACTGCGGTGCTTCCAATTGGTCGGCTTACCCGCCGCCAGTTTGTACTGCACCCGGCCCGGACGGGTCAGGTAAGGAATGCTCGCTGTATCGACCTGAAATTCCTGTATACCACCATCCTGTTCTTCTACCCGTACATCCAGTTTGCCGCTGACCGCATCATTGATGTCCTGAATACGGAATGGGCCGGGCGCAACCTGGGTTTCATATAACACCCGGCCCTGCTGACGGATGGTCACTCTGGCATTGGTTTTCGCCACGCCAGTCACCTCCGGCGCATAACCACGCAGGTTTGGCGGCAACATATTGTCATCTGTCACCAGACTTGCTCCGGTAAAACGAAAGCTGTCAAAAATACCTGAATTGAGATAATCCTCACCCAGTGTCAGTTTGGCCTGCCAATGCGGTATCGCCCGGTACATGTAGTAACGGCTCCAATCCCAGTTTCTTTCTGTACTCCCTGCCTGGCCAGTGGTGTGGTTATATTGTGACTGCCAATCAGCCCGCAGACGCCACGCCCCAAAATTTATCCCGGTTGTGCCGTTGGCGCTGATATTATGATTCTCATTTCCTTTCGCTGGCTTAGATACCTGAGCGTTGACGTTATAATCAAACATCATTCCCAAAATCCCGTCATCCCAACGTGATGGCGGGTCCCAATCTGATGAGCTGTATTCAAGATAAGCCTGCGGCACACTCAGATATAACGTATCGCTGCTCAAATCGCCGCGCGCCATCATTCCTGGCAGCGTTTTAATCTCCAGGCATTGATTATTGTTCCACCAGCTAATCTTTGATTCCCATTCCGCCCGCAGTCCCAACTGCTTCACCAGATCAGGCGGCAGACAGGCCATACTGCCCTTCGGATCATCCGGTGGCGCCATAAAAGTCACCGGCATCTCAGACAGCTCGCTTTTATTCAGGCGTATCATCATCTGGTAATCCCCCGGCATAATATAACCAGCACGGGAAAACTCTTTTAAATCAATCCGCGAACGATCCTGAACATCCAATACGTCAGTATTAAATTCAATTTCTTCTTCCGCATACGCAACATGAGTCCCAACCAAAGCAAGCAGTACCAAAACAGTAAAAGGTTTAAGAACACACCGAACTGAGACCACCCTGTCATGTTCAGCGGTCAAACCAAAAAACAAAGCCATAACATTCCCTGATCGATGATTAGTGATAATCCAGCCTGAACCGGACAGTGGTTCGATACTGCCCCGCCTGCAATAACTGGTGATTACCCACCAATCGCATCGCGTAACTAAGAGTCATATGCCCTTCCTGTAAATCCTCCACCGGTAATGGCGTTCCCGGATATGCCTGATTGCCGAGTGTGTCAGTAATTTGCAATGCAACACCTCGTGCCGCACCATCCAATCGAAAATTGTTCCCATCCGGAACGCCGTCAAACATCATCTGAAAGTGACGCCAGTCAGACTTACCCAATGTGGCAGAGGTCAGTACGCAATTAATCAAGCGGATGGAAAAGGGGCGCACAGGCCCCTGCCCATCATGTACTATCCGGTTTACCGGAATCGTAGCTAACTCAATCGTCTGGTCACGGCTACCTGCGTCAATCGCACAGGCTGTATCAATAATGGCGCCTTGCATGCTAACGCGGCCATGCCCTTGCGTTCCTCGTGTAGTAGTCGCTTCAGCGCCGACAGTAATGCAGGAAAACATTAGCAGGCAGGGCGCCATAACAACGGCAGAATATCGGCTCATGACTTCTCTCCGGCCAAACTTATTCAAAATCTTTGATTAGGAAACACCTGCCTCCCTGTAGGCGTTTCCATGCATGAAAGAGTTATTGATAAGTCAGTTGGAAATTAGCAATTCCGGTGAAATCCCCCGGAACAACTGCATCAGGTCCGGTATCACCCTGAAGATAAGCAGCGAAGTTCAGATCATTACTACCATCATGCAGTGCTATGGCAGGAGAAGGGGTACCCAGTTTAATCCTATTGCCGCCCCCATCGGTGATCGCAATGCCTGCGCCTTTAGCCGATCCTTCAATACCCAGCAGACCCTCACCGCCAGTGATACTGGATTTGGCGCCGATAAACGTGGTTGTTACTGTATTTATCGTTTCAGTTGTGCAGTTCTCTAAAGAAATTTTGAATGACTTAGAAGAAGAACGACCGCCGTTTTTCAAAGAAACGTTAGAGATAGAACCCAGTGGTACAACCTGATCAACTGTTTCAGGGGTGATGGAACATGGTGCATCAATGATAGAACCCGTAAAAGTTACCGTTCCGTGACCTTGGCTAGGATTAGCCGCATTGACAGAGCTTGCGACCAAAGCCATGCCCAATCCCAGAGCCATAACCAATTTATTCAATTTCATGTGAATTAATTCCTTGAATTTAAGGATAAAATACCCATAACCATAAAAAATAGCTGCGCAGGATTCCTGATCCATGCACTCGATATCCGGCACAAAATAGGGTTTAAAAATTTCGGATTAATATTTTTTAAAACCAAACAAAATGCACCAAACTGTTTTATTTGGTTAAAAATACTAATAAGACATAGTAATTCGGAGTAAAAATTTAAAATTTAGTATTATTTCAAATTAATAATCTAAGTGATTAATTAGTATTTGATTGAATTCAGATGAATTGACTGAGATTTTACAATCTAATTAATATTAGTTATGAGAAATAGTAAAAACTATCCAAGAAAATCTATATATTATAAATAGTTAAGTATTGGCAATTTGGAATTACACTAAATTTGACTTAAAAGGTGGTTTTGTAGGAATATATTTACAGTTTGGTGCATTCTGTTTAGTTTCTTTTTGTTGTCTAATAATTTCCAAATATATAATTGCAAAGTTTACAAGCTGATATTTTCTATTAAAAAGTGACTATTTGTGACTATCTGAAAATGGTATTTATAGATTTTGTTACGAATAAATAGAATTGCTAGCTAATAATTTTATAAAAGCTCTATTAATTGATATATTCCGGTAGATTAATATTATTTTCTGTCGATAACTATCTGCTCTGATTTCACAGGAACTATTTTCATGAAGAAGCGTAAATTCTTAACCAGACATGAAATTAATGCGATTTTAGAAAAAGCACGTCAAGGTCGTCATGCTGAGAGAGATTACTGCATGATACTCATGTGCTTCATTCATGGGTTTCGAGTCAGTGAGCTATGTAATCTAATGCTATCAGACCTTGATCTTGACTCAGGAATTATTCATGTAAGACGACTAAAAGGAGGATTATCAACAACGCATCCACTGGTGCCAGAAGAAATTGATGCTTTAAATAAATGGTTTAATATCAGGCGACAGTGGAGGGAATCAGATACATCGTGGGTCTTTTTATCACAAAAATCCGGCGCTATTTCACGCCAGCAAGTTTATGGTTTATTAAAGCGTTATGGCAGACAAGCATTAGTGAATATTTCACCTCACCCACATATGTTAAGACATGCCTGCGGTTATGCTCTCGCTGATCTCGGAAGAGATACACGCCTTATTCAGGATTATCTTGGCCACCGAAATATATCCCATACCGTTATTTATACAGCAAGCAATGTAAAACGGTTCTCCAGAATATGGGAAACACCTTTAAAAGGTCTCGATTAATCTCAATATTTCTTTTTATAAAAAACCCTCATTCATGTATGTACTGATGAGGGTTTTTCATTCGCTAAAATAATTATTTATATCATACGATGCGGCTTATTATTTCTTGTAATTAACCGAAACAAAGGATAAAAATCAAAGATAAATAATGTCCTTAATCCATAAGATCTAAAAGCTCTGGCGTTCACCATAGCAACATTGACACTATGATGGCAAAAAATGGCAAAAACATCCTATTTTTGCTATCATAGTGGCAATATTTACAATTCAATAGGTGCTGAAATGCTATCATTAAATACCCCATACGACACTCAGATTGCGTTTAAGACATATCTGAAGAAAGTTCGCAAAAACCGTAAGTTATCCGTTGAGGCACTAGCGCAACACTCCGGTGTACCCAACAGTACGATTCGAAAATTTGAAGCAACAGGTAATATTTCTTTAAGACAATTCTTAATGCTTTATGATGCACTGTGCAATCTCAATGATATTCATCAGATAACCAAAATAAAACACCATCCCCAAAGTATCGAAGAGGTATTAAAACATGCTTAATATCCCTTTACTGGTAAAGCGCAGATTCAGTAATGGAAACGTTGAGAACGTTGGTAAATTAGCTGAAAACAGCAGTGGAGTTTACTTTCAATACGATGATAATTATTTATCAGCACATAAAAGCTCTATTGCTCCATTTAATCTCGAGTTCGATGATTCATTGCAAAAAGCACCAAATCAACCTCACTACGGATTACATGGCGTTTTTGGTGATAGCTTGCCTGATGGATGGGGATTATATTTGATGGATCGAGTTTTCCGCCAAAATGGTTATGTTCCCCAAAATATCACAGCACTGGAAAGACTGGCGTTTATCGGAAATCGCGGCCCTGGCGCTTTATCCTATGAGCCTGAAATACAAATTGAAAACAGAGACAAATATCAAGATATAGAACTCATTACATTAGGTAAAGAAGCCATTAAAGAATTTGAAGGAACGGAATCTCACCTAATAGCACACCTAATGAACGCAGGGAGTTCAGGTGGCGCAAGACCAAAACTTAATGTAACCAAACTGGCAAATGGGACTTTTACCACAAAACAAGATGCTATTGGCGAAAAACTGATTATCAAATTAACCTCAGAAAAATTTGCGCTAGGGCATCATGAAAGCCTTATTGAATATACCTATATGAAAATAGCAGAACGCGTAAATATTGAAGTTTCCGATTTTGAGTTATTTGATGCCGGGAATGGGCAATATTGGTTACAGCAATCCCGTTTTGACTGTGTAGGTGAACAAGGGCGTTTTCATATGATTTCTGCTTGTGGGTTACTGGATGCTTCTTTCAGGGAACCTTCGCTGGATTATATCGAATTGATCAAAGCGACCCGAATGTTATGTAACACTAATGAAGCCAAGAAACTTCTCTACAGAGCCATATTTAACTATCTGATGATAAACCAAGATGATCATGCAAAGAACTTCGCTTTCCTGGCCGATGACAATGATAACTGGCGTATCTCTCCTTTCTACGACATTATGTATAGTCCATCAAGCTATAATGAACATATGACAGCTTTCAATGGTCATGGCTCGAAAATAACAAAACAGACAATGGAATTAATGGCAGGTCAGGCCGGATTACCAGGTGCAAAAGCGATGATGAATATAGCTGCTGAGATTTATGACATAGCCAAAGATTTTCATACAGAAGCAGAACATGTTGGTATTCCAGCAATTTTAGCCAAAGAAATTCAACGAAATATTGACAACAGATGGAACACGTTGAAAGAATAATCCCATAACTATTAGGAGAATCAATAATGAACGAAAAATTCTATCAGTTAAAAATTACTCTCACAGACTCACAACCTGCTATTTGGCGGCAATTTGTTGTTCCTGCCTCTATCTCACTCGATAGGCTGCATGATGTCATACAAATTGTGATGGGATGGCAAGATAGCCATTTGCATGAATTTCATATTGGCAAACTGCGACTAACAGAAATGCCAGAAGACCCATCAAATGGAAAGGAAGAATGTGCATATCGCCTGATTGACCTGATTAAACAAAAAGGGAGATCTTTTAGCTATATCTATGATTTTGGCGATAGCTGGGAACACGAAATTATTTTAGAAAACAATCATTATCCTGAAAGTGATCTTCCGTTGCCTTTTTACTGTCTGGATGGTGCCCGCGCATGCCCCCCTGAAGATACCGGAGGTATTTATGGTTATGAAAATTTAATAGAAATACTTAATGATCCTGACCATGAGGAATATGAAGAAACGCTGCGATGGATAAATGAATCGCTTGGTTTGCCTGAAAATGAATATTTCGATCCAGAGCAATTCTATCCGGACAATATTAATGCCTTTTTAGCGCTCTATTATCGCTGGTCACGGGACCGTAGCCATCCCTTATGGAATCACGAGGACTAATCATAGGATAAATTTATCATCACAGAGAAAAGTTTCAGATGAATCACTACCACGGACATTGGTGCTTAATTTGAGCTTATTTTTCTCACGGAATGGGTGATACATAATTCAGTATCGAGTGCAGTTTCAGTGGTGCTTTCAGATTGCCCCCAGTCAAACTGCACCAGCACTTTACACAGCATCACGCTTTCCATAGCGACCTGAAAGAAATATATCGTTATTCTTCTTGTTTAGGTTGCTTAATTGCATCCCGGCAACGATTAATGCATGTCCAGAACAGCAATAATATTGCTGTAATGAAAATATGATTGGAATAAACCAACGATTGTGGCCAAAGTGCGATACACATCCCATAAACACCCAACAAGAAAGCCCGATCACTTTTCCCTAAAGGCCCTTTATAACTTTGTACTCCTGTCAGGGTCTGCGCAACAACGCCACAAAACTCAGTAGATATGGCAAATATTACAGTAAAAATAACTAACCAAAGTGATGTATTCGCTAAAAGAGCAAAAGGTAAATATAACGCAAAATCAGACACAATATCGCCTATTTCATTTAATACGGCACCCAATCGGGATTGTTGATTAAATTCTCTTGCCAACATGCCATCAATAGCATTAAGTGCCATCCGAAAAAATAGAAAAAGAGGTAAGAGAAGAAAAAGATGTGGATAAGGAAAAAACGCCAGAATTCCGCCTAAAATCACCGAGGTTATCATTGCACACAGCGTTACCTGATTAGCAGTAACACCACGTTGATAAAAGCGTATCACCCAAGGTCTTAGTAATTTTTGAAACTTCGGTTTTATATCATATAACGTCATAATTCACCTATTGTTAATAGTTTCTTAAATAATAATGTATAAGTTGCCGATAACTTTCATTGTTTTTACTATCATCATTAAAGATAAATCAGATTCATCAAAATACAATGAAAGAGGCGCTATTAAATCAAAAAAATGTTTTTATCTATCGTGGATTATTTTTCTGATAAAATAGTATGTCGCTATCCGTTTTATAGTTTATTAGATTGAAGATAATCGAATGTATACTGAATCTGTCATGCTTTCTTACAGTTTGTTACCATTTCTTACAAATTTATATTTTTGTAAATTTATGAAAAACGCTTGCTATCTGATGAAAGTTCAATAATTATTACTTTAAATTTCCATCATATGTACAGTATGAAAGGGATTTCAACCTCTGTTCCCTTTATTCAAAGGGATTAATCGATAGGAATACATTGCTGTCTTCCTGTCGTTCAATTTGTTATTACTCACTGCATGAGCTGTGCTTTTTGTCTGTGGTAATAGGATTTTTGCTGAAAAATATCATACAACAAGGGGATAAAACCTCTCATGGCGGCTCTGTTTTAGCGGGTGATCCGGATGTTGAACGAGCAATACAGGTCTATTCCCTGTTCGCTTCCCGTCTTCGCGACAAAATTGCAGATGATTTTCCTGAGTGAAGGTGATTGATGGTCAGACGGGAGAGGTCTTGTGGGACTGTCAAGAGATGATGTTCGGGCTGCGTGCCATATGTAATGTTAAAAGAAGGAAATCATATCGATGAGCAAATTAGGCCCACTTGATCATATTGACTGTAGAAAAATTCTGAAAAACTGGGTGGAATTTCAGTTGATGGATGAACAGGGGAAACCTCTGATCAATATGCCTTACCGTTTGAAAATTTGCGAGAATCCTCTGATGGGACGTCAAGGTGTTACCGATGGCAATGGATTATTCCGGGAAGAAGAGATGCCACCCCATCCGATAACACTGTATATCGGCGCCCAGGCTTTGGCCGATGAAATGGAACAGCGGCCGTTGCGGGAAATACGCGGTGAAGCGGCGTCGATGGTGAAGCCAAAAGCAGAAGCTGAAGGCCATCACTATCACTATGTGACTATCGGGCAGATTAGTGATGGGTTGCCGGTGATTGAGGATTGGAATGATCCTAAAAAAATTCCGCCTCCCTATCATTTTCCAGATCCAGAACCCAAAGGGTTTTATTCCCGCCATCTAAACTGTCGACATGTTTTGGAAATATGCCCGTTTCGGGCCTGGGTATTACAGCTACATCATCAAAAAGAGTATTCCATTGTTAATGCGTATAACCAGAGTTTGATGAGTGTGTTGGCTTATGCCGGTGGGGATGTTGATACTGAAGGTTCTGTGACTCACTTTTTTAATCGGCAGATGGTGGATGTTTCGAAGCGGCCTTATCAGGTGGAAAAAGCATCGGCCACGCCTGTGGTTTATGATGTGCCGTTCAGTAAACGTTATTCCCGGGTAGAGTTTATTGATTCAAAAACGGCAGATAAACAGGGTGATACCCGACTGTTTTATGTAGCCAGCAACAGTGATGTTCTTGTCAGCTGGCGAGGTACAATTAGTCTGGAGAATTACCTGACCGATATCACCTTTCAGCCGTTAAGTTTGAGTTGCGACGATGGGAAAGCCTTGTGCAGCGGGTTTATTCACAGTGGTAAAGTGCATAAAGGATTTTGGCAGGCATTTAGTCTGGTTGGAAAGTTAATCGCTCCCAGTGATAAAACCAAAACTATAACAGTATTCAGCGATATCTTAGAATTGGTGAAAAACAAACGGTTATTTATTTGCGGGCATAGCTTGGGAGGAGCATTGGCATTACTGCACAGTGCTCAATTGAAAGAACACAATCCTTGCCTTTACAGCTATGGGATGCCAAGAACATTAACCCGCAGTGCAGTAGAGGAGTTGTCTGCCATTACTCACTATCGCCATGTTAATGAAGATGACGTCATTCCTGCTGTGCCCTTTGAGCAGGATATGGATAATGGTTTTTTCCATTACTGGGCGCCGGCGGGGTACGAGTGGGAAATCATGAAACTGGTGTCTCCGTCACCGATTGTTAAAGCCATTAAGCAAGCAACAGCCAGTCAAGAAATCTATTGGCATCATGGTAAAGTGGTTCATTTTTTTCAAGCCAACAGTTGCCCGGAATGGCTGATTTCCGCCAGGAATCTCTCCCCTATAACGGGTGTGGCTAAAGAAATCTTGAATAACACCACAAAGCTCTATTTAATCCCTGAATTAAACCCGGAAACAGAAAAGGATTTTTCTCTGGCCGGTGAGCAGCAAAATGCGTTGTTTAATCAGCTCAGTCAACAAGAAAAAGACAAGCTGTTTGTTGAAAACAGAAGTGCTGATTTAAAAGGGGGATTAGGCTTTCTTCATCATAGTTCGTATAAATATGCCGGTTATATTGATAAGCGTCTTAGAGAGTTATGCGAACCGGATAAGATTACGGTTTATCAGGACAGTCAGCGTCAATTTAAGGCAAAAATGGATAATGATAAGATGCTTATTCCTGATAATATTTACTACCGCAACCTCTATTTTCTGGATATGGACAAACAGTTAATAAAATCACTGACCGTGAGCCAGCAGGAAGAGCAAGGAACACTGGCCTTACAACATTACTGCGATGGTAAGGAACTCTCAGTATGAAAATAGTAAAAATCACGCTGTTATTGTTATTTTCATATTTTATTTACTGGGCGTTAGGTGATACCTTTTTTAACTGGCTTTTTCCTTTTTCGTCTGCTGGAAAAGAACAGTTGATTACCGTGGAAGGCGTCATGCCGAAATACACAAAACCGTATGTATCCGCGGAATATATCTCAAAAAACTGTCTTGAGTATCAGTTGGACGCAGGAATGTCGCCGTTTAAAGTACCGACTTATTATGTATTGGATTTGGATGTAAAAGCCGATCCGCAAACCGGTTATTTTCAGGCGAAATTGCCTTTCAGTGGCGGAGGTTGGTGCAAATGGGAAATCAATCAGGCGTTTGTGTCCGTGGGTTATACCGATGTTAGCCACCTGGTGAAAGATGCTATACCCTATGGAGGAACAGGTCTAACGGCCTTTATCAACGATGCAGCGCGAACATATTATTCTGAAGCCTCTGAGACTCGCGCATTGAATACGATAGACTTCAGCCCGGTTATTTACCCTGTGTTGAAACTAGCTGAAGGGCGGCCAAAAAGAATTTCCTTACAGGGTGTGGTCGGTTTGTTTCCTTTTCGGCTAAAATTAATACCGGGCGCTGAATGGAAAATCACCTTTAAACCTAAACTGGATGAAACCAAAATGCCGAAGATAACCATAACTGACGGGAAGGGGGAATGGGTTGAATATCCGAATGGCCGAATTGACCTCAATCGGCAATCAATAGATTACTGGAAAATAACGTCACCAAAACTTCCAGAAAAATAAACGGGGAAATATAACCTTAACACGCTATACAGATAACGCGGTAGGGATCGTGGGTAATTGACCATGATAAACATGAAATGCGATGGTAAGGAACTCTCAGTATGAAAATAGTAAAAATCACGCTGTTATTGTTATTTTCATATTTTATTTACTGGGCGTTAGGCGATACCTTCTTTAACTGGCTTTTTCCTTTTTCGTCTACTGGAAAGGGGCCGTGGATAACCGTGGAAGGTGTTGCACCGAAATACACAAAACCATATGTGTCGGCAGAATATATTTCAAAAGATTGTCTTGAATATGAACTTGATGCAGGTATGTCACCTCATAAAGTGCCGACCTATAATAAGCTCAGACTGGATATAAAAGCCGATCCACAAACAGGTTATTTTCAGGCGAAATTACCTTCCAACGGCGGAGGCTGGTGTAAATGGAAAATCAATCGGGCCTTTGTATTAGTAAGTTATACCGATGTTAGCCATTTGATGAAAAATGCCGAGCCGTATGTGGGGACAGGTTTAACCGCATTTATCAATGATGCAGCGCGAACAAATTATTCTGAAGCCTCTGAGACTCGTGCATTGAATACGATAGATTTCAGCCCAGTTATTTACCCTGTTTTGAAAGTGGTTGAAGGGCTCCCAAACAGAATTTTCTTACAGGGTGTAGTGGATTCATATCCTTTTAGGCTGAAATTAATTCCAGGGGCGGAATGGAAAATCATCTTTAAACCTAAACTGGATGAAACCAAAATGCCGAAGATAACCATAACTGACGGGAAGGGGGAATGGGTTGAATATCCGAATGGCCGAATCGACCTCAATCGGCAATCAATAGATTACTGGAAAATAACGTCATCAAAACTTCCAGAAAAATAAACAGGAAAATATAACCTTAACACGCTATACAGATAACGCGGTAGGGAT
>NZ_JBEJZY010000056.1:0-27509 GCF_040256935.1 Photorhabdus viridis | reverse complement strand
TGCGGGCCAGGGTTACGCCGCTGCGGGCATAGATTTGCTGCTGACGGTAGAGCGGCAGGTGGTCACGATATTTGGCGACCACCACCTGAGCCAGCAACCCCGGCTCTGGAATACCCTTTTCAATCAGGTGGGCGGGTTGGGCTTTAGCATGCACACACTGACAGCGCGCGCAGCTGTACTGCGGACAGACATAACGCCGGACAACAAACGTCGCGGGGCGATATTCCAGCCGCTCACTGATTTCATCACGCAAAAAGCGCAGGGCATGACCGCAATCCGGGCAGCTCTCCGTCTCCAGCGCCAGCCGGATATCTTCACGGGGTAATGTCGTCGGCAAAGGCTGACGTTTAGGATGAGACGCGGGCACATTTTCCTTGATATGCAGGCGTGACAGCTGGGTTTCCAGCACCGCGATATCGGTATCGGCATCTTCCTCAAACTGACTGCGTTTGGGACCGGCAGGCAGGGTTTCGCTGTGCGCGCCAAAACGCCAGCGTTGCGCCTGTTTCAGGGCCTCTTCCAGCTGGCGAATATAATCACATTGTTGCTGAAGCAGCGCCAGTGCCCGCAGGCGGAACTGGCCGGGGTCATCCAGCGCTATTAAGTCATTGAGCGTCATGCCGATAGTGTACCGGATAATTCCCCGTCGTTATCCGGTAAAAGTGTGACCGGGGTAGCGGAATTAGCTTCGCCAGCCGGACAGGTCATCCCCCTCGACCTGTTGCCAGTGAATGCCGCGGATGAGCCAGTCAAACTGGGCGGGCGTCATCACCCAGCTGCGTTCGCCCTGCTTCGGCCAGACAAAATGGGCCCGGTGCAGACGGCGGGTACACAGCCAGACGCCGTGACGGTCCCAGCGCAAGACCTTGAGGCGGGAGCGGGCCTTGTTGCAGAAGACAAAAGCGGCTTCTTCCTGCCAGCGCAAATTCAGTCCCTCGAGGTGTTGGGTCAGGGCATCAATGCCCCGGCGCATGTCGACAGGCTCTCGCACCAGAAAGAGCTGTTGCGGTTTCAGCATCGGGCCAGTACCCGCATCACGTCAGGCAACAGCGTCAATGGACAGGCGATGGCATACCCGTCTGGGGTATGCAGGGTGACGGTGTGCGCGTCGTCAGGCTGAAGTGAAACCGGCAAGAGGGCGGGCAGTGTCTGGCTGAGAGGTTGGGGTATTTTGTTACTGTCGGCAATCCAGTCGCGGAAAGCGGAAAAACTCAGCTGATGCTGTTCGCAATACTGTTTTCGGGTCAGGTCACTGTGGCGCCATTGGGTCACATGTTGCTGTTTTTGTTCCGGGGTATATCGGCTACGGCTCATGGTGTCAGTCTCCAGGTGAAGATAAGGAAGCGGTAGCGTGCATGGGCCAGGGAGGAAGAACAAGGTGAGATGACCGGACTCTTACCACGGAAAGAGGAAAAACTCAGCTGATGCTGTTCGCAATACTGTTTTCGGGTCAGGTCACTGTGGCGCCATTGGGTCACATGGTGTTGTTTTTGCTCCGGGGTATATCGGCTACGGCTCATGGTTCCTCACAAGGTTAAGACAAAAACCTAGCGTGCATGAACCGAATGAGAGGAGCAAGGTGAGTTCACCGGACGTTTACGGAACAGCGTCGCCCGATGATGCAATGGTGGGCTGATTTCGTGATGGCGGCTGACCACGGAAGTATGATTGGCGAGGGTATTGGAGGTATAAGGCTTGTCGGCTAATACACGAATAAGCGATTCATAGGGAGCGCTTATTCGTTTTATCTAAACACTTAATAACTACACAGTCTTCTTAAATTATCAGAAAGCTGAGCTTTAACATCCATCAGGCTCACCCCCCATAATGTGGCTAACTGAGTCTCGGCTATCTCACTATCCCATGGCATTAGTGGAACATTACGAAACTTACCAAATGGCCCATCGGTTTCTGTAAGAATGCGTGATTTAGGAATTTTCAAAGCCAACGCCTTCCCCTTAATTGTATCGAGCATAGCGGGCCCTACGGAGAACCAACACCCTAAATCGATTGCTCTTTCTAGCTGCTTTGGTGTCCCAGTAAACCAATGTAATATCGCTATGCCATCAATATTTTCAATCTCATCAATGGTATCTGATGCACTTCCCCGACTGTGAATAGTCATAATCTTACCGCCAGCACGATGCACGCTACTGAGTATGTGTCGAAATACCTTCAGCTGGACGTCCCAATGTTCTTTAAACCCCTTACCTCCATCAAGCCCTATTTCGCCAACATACCTTGTCTCAGAAAGTAGTGAATCGAACAGCTCTAACTCATGCGATCTTTGATGTGCAATTTGGGGATGGAGCCCAAGAGCGGTTCGGATTCGTTGGCTTTCTTTAGCCAGTAAAGAGGTCCCATGCCATGCTCTAGGTGTCGTTGTTACTGACAGTATATAAGTCCCTCGACGCCTGCACTCCTCAGCCACTTTTTCTGGCTGAGGATATAAGTCAAGATGACAGTGCATGTCGATGCTCAAACAATGCCCTCACTCATTAAGAAGTTTTCAACCTCATTTAAGCCATCCAAAAACACCTGCTTAAAATCATTGAATGCTGCCACAGATAAAGGACCGCTCTTGGCGATCCATGTCCCTATTCTAGAAGTCGATCTCTGTGCGATTGCAATCCTAAGAGCGATAAGATCATCCCTGCGATCAATTTCATTCATTACTTTAGCCAAGGACTGGAAAGTGTAATCTGCGTCTCTACTAATCCCCCCAGCATGAAGCGATGCCCGTCGAATGATGCACGGTACGCATACCCCGCACTGCTGATCCGTTCGTTTCCAATGACTGCAAGATACCGTACTTTCTACGACGTCAGATAAGAGTTGCTTATTCAAGCATTGAGAGACCATTTGCCCCTTTGTTTTGAACTGATATGGATTGATTATTTGGCAAGGAATTCCGACCGCATCAAAGAGTTGTTGTATGCTGGAAATAAAATATGGATGTGTTGTTCGTGTACTCAACGTACCGATCCGGCGTGGGGTTAGTGGTGCATTTAACGAGATAAACCCATTTTCGGGCACAAAAAGATCGACCTTTTTTTGTTGAGATACTTCTTGAACAGCACAAGCGCCCACTGCCGCAAAAGCAAGAAAATTGAGGCTCCGCGTTCGCATCGTAATGTCAGTTACCCCTTGATATAGATGCGGATCAGCATTAATTTCAAACCGTGAGTATCGACCATTCAATCTTTCAGCAATTTGATCTTGTCGTGACTTATCTCCTTTGTAAGCATGACTAACCAAAAGCGGAGCACGCCCCACTGTCAGAAGATCTATTGCGCCAATAGCCGAATCCAATCCTCCCGAAAATAAGCTGATGCAATCAAGTTCTTTGAGCTTAATCAGGTGAAATCTTGAATGTTGACTATATGCTTCAGGCGGTGCATAACCACCAGTGCAAAACTCGAAATCCCAGATGTCTCCACTAAGAAAATGCAAAGCGCTTTCAAGTTCCTTCTTTAAAGCAATCCATCGAGATGGCTCATGAAGGGGAAGTCGTAGCGAGAATTGACGAGTCCAACCATCCTCAGAGCTTTCACGCTGAACGAAGGTATCAGCCGCTGTAACCGCTAGTGCGATGCTCAAAAAATCCATGACCTGAGCTGGAATTTTGACTCCCAAGCGCTTAATTCGATCAATAGCAGGATTCCCAATAATAGATATATCACCCCGCCCCTGCCCACTTAATCCATAAAGCTGTACGGGTAACAAGTTCTCACCTGCTGGCGGTAAGAGACGATGATCATGATGGAAAACTAAGTGTGTCATTGATAGGCCTCCCATTCTTGCCAAGCCTCAATAATTACCTGACGCTCGATTTTAACCATTTGATTTTTCGTAAAAGTTCTAATGTTACCGACAAGTTTTGGAGCCATATGCTTATCAACAACAACTTTGATCAATTCTCGAAGTTCAGTTTCTGCATGAATGGCCTTTGAAGGAGTGTCCGCTTTATTCCATGCCTTGTTAGAATCCATGACCATTTGCAGAAAAATGCTTTCAGCTAAATAACAAATCATTGTGTCAACGATCACACCATCAGTTATTTTTTGAGGATCGAAAATTGCTACACCATCAAGAGCTTCCACTAAGGCATGATTCATGGCTGCACAAATCTTTTCTGAATCACCATCCTGTGACGTTAAAGCTTGAGCAATGGCTGATATTGCCATTTCGCATGGAAGGCCAGCCAAACTTCCCAAATCAATGCTTGGTTCTCCTGGAGCCGCTTGCACTCCCGCCAGAGCCCCGAACAATCCGCCCCCTGCCTGTGTGACACTCCCTAATCGTCGAGCTGCACTACTGCTTCCTCCAGAGGCTTTTCGCGCGTAATGCCCTATGGCTTTTCTGAAGTCTGCTCTATTACCGTTTGATACTGCATTTCCCAAAGACTCCCGAAAAGGCGCAAACCTTCGTTCTTGAGGCGGGGTTAAGGGTTGCTGTGGCTGATCATCAGCCCATGGTGGAACCAGTGGAGAACCACCACCCGGGCCTGTACTTGATTGTGAAGTTCCCATTAAGCGTCCTTATTCCATTGTTCATCTTTTAGTGCTGCAGCCATCCATACTGGTGGCTTCGTTCCCTGCTGCAACTCCTGCAAGTAACGAATAAATATACTGGCCGCATCTGCCGAGTGGCGAGCCAAGAGGCATGCACCAGAAAAACCTTTAGGCCTACGAGCCCAATCCGATACTTGCCTCAACTGGCTAATTAAACCTTCCATTACCGGCACTTGTTCCTCACGCGGAAGCGTTTCCAGAAGAGCTTCTGCTGTAGGAGAACTGGTATTTTTCAATTCAATAAGTGCATTCAATGCTTCCCGTCCAGATGGAGACAGACCAACTACATATGCACCTATTGGCATGGTTTCTCTGGAGAGGTATATGGCGGCTCTTAAATCGATTCCACCAAGGCGCGGTTCAAGCTGGGCCCATTGAGCAATAAAAGATTTAGTTGTTGGATTATCAGTCCATGTCTTTGGCGCTTCAGAAGGTATTTGACCGTCAGCTTCTTCAAGCTGTTTAAGCAGTTGGGGCATGCCTTGTTCAATATCCACGAGGTGATATAAGTCAGCGGTACCATCTACTCCAACACATCGCTCAAAGATTACCAACTTAGTGATGATTGCTTCATCCAAAGGCATAGCTCGTCGTTTAGCAATTTGAGAACGCATTTTGACAACATTCAACAAGCGTTTAACGATCCTAGGATTGCCATGAATAATTGGAGAGTTGGCTAATACCGGAGCAATGCGGTCCGCACGTGCAAATGCTAAAGCGAGATTACTATCCTCAGATTCACCAGTCATTTTAAGAGCGTCCTGCCGAGTAATTGGTTCATCTTTCCAGGATTGCTGCAATGCCTTTTCTAGCCCGCCGCGAAGCGTGGTAAGTTTTTGGCCTTTCAAGCCATGCTCAATAGCATAAAGCATGAACAGATATGAACGAATCTCACGCACCCCAGCTTTTGGCACCCTAATAGGAACCTGGATGAGCTTATCGAGATAGTCTATTTGATGACGTTGGGATGCCCCTTTGAAGTAATCAGCCACAGAAGAACGAATCATGTCCTCGTCCGCTGCAATGATAAAGGCAGTATTAGTTAAGAAAAGGAATAACCTGATGGCTTCAAGAGTATGGATGGCATTAGCAGGCAGGCAGCGATCGAGGTTATCAATTACTACGATGAGTGGCTTACCAAGCTCTTCTAAAATTTCCCCATATTCCTGACGAAAAGCATCAATCTGCTGTGGAGGGCTTTTTTTAGCATCTGGTTTAATCAAACCATCCGCAGCTTGTTTACCTTCTTTAGCCAGGTTGCTCAAAGCCTCATATTCTTCCTGGCTCTGGATGCCATCAGTAGCATTCCTAAATGCACCAATGCTTCTGGAAAGCAAACCGCCAGTAGGAACACCAGCAAATAAAGCAGCTCCCTCAGCCAGAAAACCCATTGCTCTAAACCCATCAACTCGGCTTAAAAGTCTCTTTGCCTTTGAGACAAGAGTCGTATTACCACCCGCAGCTTTTGTCAAGGCTGTAGCGATTACTTCAAGTAGGGCAGCACGCGCATCGTCGTAGCCCTGATAGAGCCAAGAGTCAAAATTAATTACTATCCAATCTTTGTCATCTTGCTCAAGTTTTTGCTCTATCAGTTTCAAAAGTGAAGATTTGCCAGCCCCCCAGTTACCAAAAATGCCGATTGATACTGGCAACATATTTTCGGTGGTAAGCACATCTACTGCTAGCTGAGATACTTCACCAAAATTTAGGTAATCCTCTGATGATTCCTTATCTGACCACATCTATTTATCCTTTATTTCTCTCGACTTATGGAAGATTTAAACCAACCAAGGCAAAGTTTATTAAAGATGTATGTTTCGGTTTTCAACTTGTTAGGAGTTACAGCTCAACTTTCTGATTTTACTTTAAATTCTCGGATAGGTGATATGTCCTACGATCGCACAAATCAGCCTGTAATCGGCTACGTAGAAGACCTCATGGTCCTCGGTACTTTGCTCACCGATGAAGAAAATCTGAGCCCTGTCTTTTAACTTTTTCTTCCCCGCATCCTTCGCTTCTTCCTGGGCGGCCTCCAGCTCATTTCGAAGTGCTGTGCGTTTAGCTTGGGACCAGCTGCTCCATTCCACATGGAGTTTGTAACTTCGAGAAGGCTTGAGCCTTCCGGATTCATCTTTAACCCATTCTCCCGAAAGCGGAATGACAATCCGATTCTCATCTTGCTCAAATTTCTGCCACAACAGCTGTGAGTAGAAAATCCGTTGCTCCGGATAGGACTGAATAGGATCTTTAAGTTTTTTAAAGACGGACATGTAAGTATCGGCATCAATATCCGGTATATGTAGTGACATACCTCGATCATACGGGAAGTGAATAAACGCTCTACAAATCTGACGAATAGCATTAACCGGACGACGCGATTGCCGTGTTGGGGCATTGCCACTACTGGATGTTGATGATGCAGAACGTGTTGTGCTCGAACTGTTTTCACCACCTGTTGCGTCAGGATCAACAACTGGACGTTTTTCAATCAACTTTAACCCTACTGGTATCAAACCCGGTGCACTGTCCAAGAGATGGCGGACGCTTTTCTTCTGGCCCTGCTTAACAACAGTGCTCTCGGCATCAGCATCGCAGTTAATGTGTTCTTTTCCTGGCATTTTACTAAACGACGGTCTTTTCTTACTGCCTATTTTCCAGGCGGAAGGATACATCTCGATTCCGCATCCCCAGCAGACATAACCGCTGGTATCAACAATATCCAACAACCAGAGTTCTTCAGCATCGACTTTTTCTCCGGTGCGTTTATCACGAGCAGATTCCATCCTTTCCTCCTAAAATAAACAGCCCTCGAGTTTTCTCAGGTTGAGAGCCCAACAGCTCTGCTTTATCACCGGGCACGCACTATTAGATTACCTGGTTATCCGCATCTCAGATGCCGTCACCCCTTCAGGTGTTGGAACGAGAGACCACAAGCGTGCATCAATACCATCATTTTGCAGTTTGCGCATGAAATAACGGGCTTGAAGGGCATCATGTGTTGCAATTACAACCTGGAAGCCATGATCAACTATGTAATCACGCAGTAAATCGAATACGGATGCTGCGTGGACCAGGTCATGATGTTGTGTTGGGTCATCCAGAAGCAGGCAGCGCCATGAGGACCACTGGTGTTCCAATGCCATGGAGAGCAAGAAGGTAAGCTGTAGATCAGTAAGCTGAGCTTCGCTCGCTATCGCCGGAACTGGTACTGACTCCCCATGTAACGGAACAGATACTTCAGCATGTTCCTTTCTGTAGATACTGCGAAAACCCAAACTGGTGTCAGTAAAGCGCTGTTCTCTGACTACGCGTTTGAGCAAAGCCTGCCACCTTGGAACGACAGAGAGCACATGTTTTTGTACATTCGAGATCTCAGTAGATAGGCAACGATTGAGCGTCTCCATCGCTTCAGATAATTGCAGCAACTGCGTCTGATTTGTTCTCTCGTTATCAATTCGCTGGCTAAAGCTCGTAGCGAATTCCTGCTCCGATGATGTTCCTCGGCGACGATCTATAAGCCCTTGTGCCAAACGAGTCTCTTCCAGCTTACTCCAAGTACCAATCTCAATTTTGAGTGTTTGTAACTGTTCTGAATGTCGGGACAGGTCAGCAACGGATGACTGCAGTTGAATCTCTTTACTGCTCGCCACTTCGAGAGCGGGATCGCCGGTAAAGGACAGTTGTCTCCATGAATACCGGATTGAGGCTAGCTGAGCCTGAGCGTTAGTAATCTGCTTTTCGAGGCCATTTATCTTATTATTAGCTTCAGTTAAAGGGATATTCTGTCTATCCAATGCAGATTGCTCAGCCTCAATTTTCGATTTTAATTCAGAGAGTTGAATCGTATTTTTGTTTTGTTCAATTGATAAATCAGTCAGCGTTTTTGAAGGGGGTGCACCTGCTGTTATTGCAACTAGTGCAGCAGTTGTTTGTTCAAGACTAGCCAAGGCTCCGGCCCGATTCTGCCGCGCAGTATCCAGTTCACGAGTCGATGTTTGGTACACGTTTTTAGACGCTTCCAATATTTCAGGTGTTGGTAAGGGTGCAAGGTTAAGCTGTTTTTCGTCAAGCTGCTGTTTCGCTGAAGCATTTGATTCTTCGCGACGTTGAATAGATGCTCTCGCTAGTTGTACCGTATCTCCGTCAAGAAGGATGTTTGTTTTGAGTTGATTGATCTCCGCTTCTGAGCGAACGATATCGCCTCGCAGCTCAACAATTTTACTCTGGCACGTTTTCAATTCTGTCTCGGCATGCGTCACTGTTTCTGTGCATTTACGCAAGTGATCGGATGCTGCTTTAACGCGCTGTTCTGCTTCGATAACTTTGGGGTCTAGAGCCTCTAATGATCTGGTAATGCGTTCATGAAGAACGACAGCGCCATGTTCCACTCCACATAAAGGGCAGTCCCCGCGATCCTCTGGTAAATATGCGGCAATTGTTGCTACGGATTGCCTTATAGAGTCAGCAGTAGACGTGAGCATCTCATGGAACTGCTTCACTGAAAGCTCATCTGTTTCAGCTGATGCCTTTAACGTGTTCGCGGTATGAAGACGCTCCTGAAGTACACGTTCCTGAATTTCCTCATTGCTAACCAAGTCGGTAATGGTCGCAATATGTTGAAGAATGTCTTCCCAGCGCTTGATAAGTTGATGAGCAGTAAGTACTTCACTATCTACAAGCTGCAGAGACTTACGCTGTTTATTTATAAGTTCATGTTCAATACGGAGCTGTTCGTTCCCCTCATGTGCGTGCCTCAAGGCTGATGCCCGAGACTGGGCGTCGACCAACGCTTTGTCAGCTGACGCCAAATCAAGCTTACGTTGTTCGAAGGCCTCTTTGGTTCGCGCCTCACTATTGAGCCGGTTAAGCTGCTGTATAATTACATCACGTTCTGCTTCAGCTGTGACGAGTTCCTTCTGGAGTTTATCTTTTTTATCAACTAGCTGAGATCGTTCCTGTTGTTTTTGTGTCAGCTCCTCTTTAGCAGTTATAAGCGCATTGCCAAGCTGCTCAGAACGCGCTTGCTCAGAAACGAACCTGCCAATTAGTCCATCCACTTCCATAAGCGCTGAAATCTGTTCGCGAAGTCGGCTCAGCTTTGCTTGTACTGTTTGCTCTAATGCATCGTGCATAGTTTCCAGATTGCTGATACCCACTGGCGGAACTAATAAACCTACTGGCAATTGTTCTGCACTCTGAATATTGCGAGCGATGTCTGAGATTGATTCTGCGATGTTTTCTTTACTGCGCAGGGCCCCCTGAGATTGAGATGCGGCCTGGTCCCGATCAAGAATCAGACTTTGCCATTCCGCAAACTCAGCTTCCAGCGCCTCAAGGGTTCCCTTTGCATGCTTCAGCTTCTCAGTGAGAACGCGGCGAATGCCGCCAAGAGCATTGCTAACTAGGGTTCCATCTTTACCGAGTGGCAAACGAGCCAGTTGAGCGCCCGCAACTTTTGCATCCGCTTTGACCAGCCATTGTCCCTCGCGCTGATCCAGTAAGTGGGTAAGTCTTAATAAAAAGGGGATGTCCTCCGACTTCGTATCCGGAAAAAGAGAGCTTAAATCACCAGTCCTTTCGACGTCACCTCCGTTGCTCACCTGCGCAGAGGCTTGTACATCCCCAAAATCCAAGACCACCTTAGCGACTGTCTGGCTGTCCCTGATAATGGGTGAAAGATTCTCGCCTAGACGAGAAATATTACCCGTGAGACTAAATTCGATCGCTTCGAAGAAGGCCGTTTTCCCCGTACCGTTAGGGGCCAGTAAAATGGTTGCACCGCCACTGAGCTCAATTTTGGTGTCGGTACCGTATCGGCGGACATTTGAGAGCGTGATAGATTTAAGTTGTTTCATTGAAAGTCCTTCTCTCCAAACATCATATCCCTCAGCGCATTAACAATTTCATCGCCAGATTTCTCAGAGAGCAACAATTCACGCCATGTTTCGAGGTGAGGTTCTATCCAAGAGTGTGCTTGACCCATCGAGTTCAGAGACGCTAGCAGAGGATCGCTGATATCATTCCCACCTCTCGCAGGTGTTAAAGACGCCAGAAAACTACGATCAAGGAAGGAGTCAATATCTTCCTGCTGTCTGAGTACCACCTTCCTGCAAAATCGATCGTCCGTTTCAAAACGGGCAGCATCTTCTGACTCAACTCCATCGATGAGCATAAACATGTAAAGGTCTGCTGTCTGCGGCTCTGCAAGTATGTCCCGGATATCAGCGGCCCATCGGAAAGCACTCTGGATATTATCCACGTTACTAGGAAATGCTGTGATCAGCACTGTTCGCCATCCAGCATTTTCCCGATTAATGCGTCTGAGTTGTATTGCAGTCATGCCGATATCAATTGAGGGTGAAACCATTTCGTCCACATCGGGAAAATGAACTTCATAGCGGCCCTTAGCACGCTTGGTTATAGCAGTAACGAGTTCTTGGATTGTCGGCATTTCAGGATCCCTTCACATTCTTCTCAATGGCCGATTCACGAGCGAGCTTTCGATCTTGCCACTGCTTAGTGAAATGTTGGCGTACGGAGTCAAGTGTTCCGTTATGTAAATGACGAAACATACCAGACCGCGTGACGAGCAGGTGAGGTTGACGCTCCGCGGCCATACTGGTCGCGGTCTCTGCGTCGTCAGCCATTCCTATATTCAATAATTCTGATGGGGATGTACTCACACCCGATAAGATAACGATGGGATCTGGATTAGGGCCAATAACGTCTATTAACGGATCGTCAGAAAGCTTACGTACTCCCGAAAAACCACCCGCAGGACCAGACCAGTACTTAAGAGCAATGCTCAATACTGGGCCACCTTCCTGAAAAGATTCCCAGTTATTACTGCCCTCAGGCAAACCCACTGCAACCAGTAATAAGGTTTCAACAGCGGTAACAAGAAGATTTAAAGTACGAAGGCCCAGGCGAAGAGCATGCTTTTCATTTTTTCTCTCAGTTTTCGGATAGAGAAGCTGATCCATGAATTTTCGGCGGTTTTCAGGTGCAGCGGCGAACCCGCCCAGCCATGACTGCCAAACCGTCTCCATCGCATCTGCTAGCGCCGAATCTGAGATTGAGCCAAGCTTTTCTGAAACCCCTTGAAGAAGGTGTTGCCACAGCACGTCGTCCATGGCTTTAGCAAGCGCTTCAGCTTCTCCTCGAGCAGCATTTAATGTCTTAAATTCATAATCCTGTGCACACGATAGGCGTTCGGCATTTTCAAGCCAAGGTAGGTCGCTGAAGTCATGTTCTGCACAGCCAAGTGTGTGTCCAATTTCATAACCAACGCTACTGCGCCACGCTGGTTCACCTAACATCAGCCCCTGACTGCCTTGGGGTAAATGCAAAGCCATACGCACAATGGCAGAAAGAAGAGTCAGATTATCGCCTGCTGGGGGGGCGTAATTGGCATACACTCTGAGCTTGCGGTTGCCGGGCTCACGACTCCACATGTGCTCAACGACCCCTTTTGCGGACCTTTCTGTTGAACCGGCAAGATCAAGCGTTCCGGCTAATGACCAAGCTTTACTAGCCATAGTAGAACCGGCGCTTAACTGATACTGCACCCAGGTTTCAACATCAGGGCGCAGTTCACTTCGCAGTTCCTGGACGACGTCATGGCATCCCAAGGCTGCTACGTCAGATGTTTCTGCCGCGATATAGGTAATTAAACGGTCCAGTGTACGATTCGGATCGCTGAAGTAACGACCAAGCGAGTGAATTGTCCGATCTTTTAATGTCGCATCGTTACCGATACAATTGATTTTAACCAGGCGAAGCACATTTCGTATCTGACTCCAGTCTTCGAATCCACACCAAGTTGTTAGCCATAAATAAGCCCTCGTGGTTGGACCATCCTGACGCTTAGCTAATTCCTCTATACTGAGTCCTTTTTGACGACAAAGATCACAGACTTCTTCTAAATGATTGACTGAAAAATTATCTTTTATCTGCAGATGCAGACCCACGAGGGTGAGTCTGAACTCACGGTTGGGAGATTCATCAAGTTTTCCCGCTTTCGCGATTCTGGCAAGACTGGAAAACGCCGAGTCTAAAACGGAATTGGTCGGGGAGATGGGCGAGGAACCCTTTCTGGGTTTTTTAGCGAGTTGTACAGCTTTATCAGGATCTTTGGTACAAAAGTCAGTCGACTGGCGCTTAATCTGTAAATGCTCATAGTGGTCTGTGGTGTGCATGATGACCACATCGTCCCACTCCTCAATGCCACCTTGTTCAGCACCAATCGACAGAGGGGCCAGCCTTCCACTTAAGAATTTCTCAAGCATGTCCGCCAGACGCTGAGCAATCACCAGCTTTTCATAGTCAGACTTCCGCTCTAACCGGAACCTTCTGAGCATTCAGATTTTCCTTATTGCATTTTTTGCCCCGAAGAAATGAAGGATATGCTAACTGAATGGGCAAAGATTTTATAGTGAGTTTGACATTCATGTGTAGCCGCTCGATCTTTGGAAGCTCATCACAAATCACACCCTTCGGCAGCTTCATGTCTTGTTTGCTGGTATGTTTGCATTGAACGGTAAAACTACCGTTCATGATCTCGCCGGAACTAGTCTCCGACCAAGAGCCATAGAAAGCGCCATCACGACCGCCATCAACACCGTCAGAAAATACCTGGAACGTCTGCCCAAGAGTTTCTTTCAGGATGCACGAAATGAGATCTTCGAAAGCCTTCCACCCAAGTTTGTAGAGATCGAACTGGATTGATTGCATAAAGTTACGTCAGAGCTAATGGATATGAGTATTGTTACCCTTTCCAGGGAACGCGCCAGGTGTTGCCATCAGCACCTTTGGCTCCCTTGCCACTGCGTTCATCTGTGCGGAAACATTTTTCTTTACCACACATTCCCCAGTGCAATGGAACGCCATCAAGTTGCTCATTTAAATCGGCCATTTGCGCCCGGCGTTGCTGTATTTCATCTAGAGAAGGCACCA
This sequence comes from Photorhabdus viridis, assembly GCF_040256935.1. Lineage (NCBI taxonomy): Bacteria > Pseudomonadati > Pseudomonadota > Gammaproteobacteria > Enterobacterales > Morganellaceae > Photorhabdus > Photorhabdus viridis. The sequence goes on along the minus strand of NZ_JBEJZY010000056.1, from coordinate 13,980 downwards.
AAAACATAATGGATGCGATAAAAACCAACACCAGTACAATCTGAGTACCCAAGATATAGAACCAGTTTCTAAAGTTGAGGTTTTTTGCCGCTTCCTGGTACTGCTCTGTTGCTCTCTGGGCCGCCTCATTCGCCTGTCGAAATTGGACACTCAACAGCTCAGCCGCACGATTGGCAGTCATTTCCGCTGAGCCATTTATTTTGTGAGAGACATCGTTTTCCAGCCTTTTGAGACGAGCATCTAACCGGTTGATGAAAGAAGCCAATTCTGCCGTTGCCTTCCTGGCCTTCTCACCATCGCACTCTGCGGCTTCCCGCAGTGTTTCTGCCGCATCAAAGAACAATTGGACATCATGATCTGTCAAACGTTTTTCCACGTTATCGCCCATATTCCCACCCTCGCTCCATCTTCAGTTCTTTTTGCTTAAGCTCCATTTCCAACGCCCTCTCCAGCCGTAACTCCATTTCTTGTCTGTATGTCACCCATTTTCCATAAGACATGTTCAACGCCATCAAATCTTCCAGCGCGACAAACTCCATACCGCCGCCAGCACCCACAATGACAATCAACGCTCCAGCGCCTGTCTCGCCCACGCCCTGGCACCAGCGTACAAGTTTCAGATACTCCTTCTCCTGCACATCTCGTTCATCATTCCTCGACGTAACCACATCATCAGCCACGGATTCAATGTATTTTTCCAGTGCGAAGAGTTGCTTCGCTGGTTTCCCTGTGTCGAAGGCATCAAGATAAGGAGAAAAAAAAGCTTCAACTCCTTTCAGAGGGGACGGTGCTGTTTCCATGTACCAGTGGACTCGGCGGGAAATACTCAGCATTTCCTGCTCTCTACAAGAAATATCCCGAAATTTCTGTTTGTCATTTAGGATCGTCGATAATTTATTGTGACGGCGACGTTCCTTTGTTGAACGATTCCCCTGTGCCTTGAATTCGATAAGACGCAGTGTACCGGGAAATTCGAGCAGGACATCCCCCAACGCCTTGTCCTCGGGAGTCTGCTGCAACAAACTGACAGCCCCCGGAAGGTATCCGGATTTAAGCCGATTTCCTATGGAAACGCCCAATCCATAGAGAAAATTACCAATCACCACGTTTTCGTACAGTTTCACTGTTCTCCTTTCGCTTCACAGTTACCACGTAAACCTATTCACTTATCCACCGTTACGGAGAATGACTTCTACAATGAAGTATTCCGCCAGAGGACACCACACATTCTTAATTTTAATCAAATCGCTATCCGGCGACTAAGGATCCTCGGCCTCGGCCATTTCACGGGTGCGCTTATCATCAGTAAATTCAATTACTTTCTCTTTCTGTAGAATACAAAATTCAATTTTTTTATTCTGTGATCTGACCAGCCCAGCTTGTGGAAAACGCACACCCTAGTAATATGCGAGCATGGCGCGACGATGCCGATCGCGGTTTCGCTGACAGAGTACGCAGATAATTGATATTCATTTCCATGTTTATACTGTCAGGATCATCTGAGTACCAGATTTTCTGGTTGTAGTCTGTTCGCTTCAAACAGGGACTACTACACGTTTTGCATTACTCCGCCCGCCCTGAATATAGTCTAACCTTCCAGCCCCTCTGATACTGTTTAACGAGCAATGAAACTACTAACTTTTTTGGATCTTAACACCTTATTGATTACATCTTTAAGCTCCCCCCTTGACCATATGTCGAGTTTGGTACGGATAGATTCTTCCCTGCTCCCCGTATCACCACATCTGTCAGAATTTATTTTTTTATCATATTCACAGAGAACGGGGATTATGTATTCAAAAAATTCTTTCTTCGTTTTCCATCCGCCAACAGGAACATCATTTAAATCAGAAAGATTCTCAACACAAATAACAACACAAGGCTTCAGGTGCTCAAGATCTTGCAGTTTATTCTTCCCTCCCATGCTTGAATTAATTTTCCTGCATACCTTATCGAAATCACGCCTGAATCTATGATACTCCTGTGACTCTGTACTATCATCACGTGAAATGCAGCTATTAATATAAGAAAATGCATCGAGCAGGAATTCACAGCCCTCCTTTTCATTACCTGATTCATATTGAAAATGTGCCCAGTAAAAATCTTCGACAGCCATAGAGATATATAAAGATTCATAATGCGTATCAAATAGTCTCGCAAGCCCTGTCAGTTTATGACCAACCATGTTGCTACGATTCTCACCCCGAACTTCTTCATACTTTTTTTTATAAATAGAAGGCTTCTCAACCATTACCCCATGAATATCTACAAACTCTTTTGAGTAGCGAATATTATCATCACAAGCCATATCCAAATCAGGTTGACCCTGTTTTTTAGCCAATTCAATAATTTTAAATTCTTCAATTTTATCGTGAGCGCTTTGCCTGAACGTACGCAGAATGTCCTGGCATTCCCCTTTCTTCTCAGCTTCAAGTTTCCTTCCCAGCTCAAGAAACTTGCTTTCAAAAGCGGCACAAAGCTGTAGATAAAAATCATCAAAAAAACTCATCTTCACATTTTTCATAAAAAGTAAACCCCTCGAGTAAATTCATTCTCCTTTTACTTCGAGTGTATGCCGAATTTGGCTATGTCGGCAACATGAGCCTACCTGAACAAACGCATACGAAGGAAGCCTATATGTTACAAAACCACCCATCCTCACATAAAGCCGGTCACGGAAACATTCCTGATTCACTGAGGATCTTGAGGCTAAAAGATGTCATAAAAAAAATGGGAATCTCACGCTCAACCATATACGACTGGCTTAACCCAAAATCACCACGCTACGACGAAACGTTCCCAAAACAAAAACGCCTGGGAAGGCAATCCGTTGGCTGGCTGGAGTCAGACCTGGACGAATGGTTAACGCAACGTTAGATTTGACCTATCTGCATCACATCAGCGAACCGGAGGCATCGCCCCCCGGCTCGCGCCACAAAACCACATTCCTCCCCGTAATTCGAATGCAAAAAAAAACAGACCTGTATTACCGCAGTGAATACCAGACAGCGATGTTGCTGTATCGATTTTATTTCATTCCGGAGGCTACGTGTCTGATTCCATTGAACGGGGCATTAATGTACTGAAGCAACATTTATCCATTCTTCCTGGGCATATATCCAGTGTGGTGCTGGAGCATATACGCCAGAGCATTCATTACGAACCAGTGATTGGCATCATGGGCAAAACAGAGAGCGGAAAATCCTCGCTTTGCAATGCCCTTTTTGAACATCCTCTCAGCCCGGTCAGTCATGCAGAAGGCTGTACACGTAGACCTTTGCACTTTACCCTGAACGCGGGAGGACGCAGCCTGACGCTGGTCGATCTGCCTGGTGCGGGTGAATCGCTGAAGCATGATGAGATATACCGCCAGATGTACCATGAACAGTTGCCGAAGCTGGATCTCATCCTCTGGGTGATGAAAGCCGATGACCGGGCCTGTGCCACAGACGAAGAGTTCCATCGTTTTCTACTGGATTGTGGCGTATCGACAGACAGCATTGTTTTTGTTATCAACCAGGCTGACAAAGCCGAGCCATCACTGGAATGGGATCGTGAAAAAGGATCTCCTTCAGTGGAGCAACTCATGACGCTCACAGCCAGAAGTGCTGCCGTTTCCCGCCAGTTCTTTACCCCTTACCCGGTGCATGCTGTTTCAGCAAAAACCGGTTACAACATGTCTCGCATGGTAGAAACAATGATTTTTGCCCTGCCACCAGAGGCTACCAGTGGCGTCTTTCGACAGATCAGGAAAGAACATCGCACCAAAGAATCAGAGACGAAGGCCCGAAAGGATTTTGCGAATTTGCTGGGAGAATTATTGAGCAGGATTCTAGAGGCCATTCCTCTCCCCAACGTGATACGCAACGGGCTGGGAGTGCTCAGAGAAGGGCTGGAGAATGCAGCTACCGCAATGTGGTACTGGTTTTTCTGATACACCTGTCCACTGGCCGCCTGAGAATTATGAATTTTGGCGACAGGATATGTCGCGACCTGCTTCAGTTCTGTCTCTGAAAAAAATAGTTATTGTTAATCAGGATATTACTTAATTATTTGTCTGGACGTTTTTTCTCTATTCCTTCCGTTACTGCGACATATCCTGTCGTGCTCATGATTCATAATAACATCATGAAAAACAGTAAGTTATCCATGGATATTTTTCTGATGAACAATACATCGACTCGTTATGACCGGTTTGCCATCAGGCTGACACAGATTATCAGCCGATTACTGTCAGGAGAGTCTCTTGACCTTAAAACCCTGGCAGAAGAGTTTGGAGTATCTGAACGAACGCTGCAGCGAGATTTCCACCAGCGACTACTCCACCTTAATATCGTCAGTGAGAATGGACGCTGGCGGCTTGTCGGGAAACGCTTTACAGACAGTTCGTTAGATGTTCTGGCATTTATGCGCAACACCGGTATCACTCAATTATTTCCGTCGCCTGACCGCAGGTTGATGCATTACCTCACTGGTGAAACGTCATATTCTCCCTGCCTTATCTGGCCTTCATCGCATTCTGACTCGGTTGTGTCATCAGAATGCTTTCAGCGGCTGATACAGGCGATCTGTCAGCAAAACTGTATTCATTTGCTGACTGGCGGGGATTCTCACGCGGTCTTTGAACCTTATCGTCTTATTCACACGGAAGGCAATTGGTATTTAGTTGCCTGTCAGGCCGAAATAATCAGGGTTATTCCAGTGGCCAGCATCAACCAAGTGAAGTTAACTACAGAAAGTTTTGTGCGCAGAGATGACATCTGCCATCTCACTGCGGGTGAGCGGTTCATCGCATCCTTACCTCATTTTCCTTATATCCATGATGTAATGAACTCGGCTAATCATCGTTCATATAAAAAATATTATTCATCAGATAAATAGTATTAAATGAGGAGCAGCCTCATCAATTAACAATAATCCCCCACTTAATCAGCAGGTTATATGAATATTGTAAAAATGAAAGCATCTTTATATCTGCTCATGTTGTTGAACTGTTCTTCGCAGGCTAGTCAGGAAAACTGGGATCTAAAATGCACACTTGATACGGGTGAGGTTATGACACTGAGTCATAAAAAAGACACCGTATATATTACCTTTAAATCACAGGATAAAAGTTCTGATAAAGGTAGCGCAGTCATCAAACTGGATACAAATTCAGGTGAAGCGCAGCAGTCCATCACAGTAAATGATGTTACTGACAATAGAGTCTTTGTGTTGCGAGGAACTGGAGAGGATATAGAAGGCGCTATTGCGATCGCATATGAACAATACAGAGGTCAACCTGAGGCTTATATCAGTATCATGAACCCTATGGGTAAAGAAATTGAAAGTCACGCCTGTCTGACCGATACGATCAATGCCAGGAGCAATTTACTTTATAAAGGCATCGAACATGTGCCCTTCATTCATTAAAACCAGATTAAATCGCCTTATCAGGCCTAATTTAGTCAAGCCCGAATAATTTAACAAAACTTCAAAAGGAATCACTCATGTTTAAACGAAAAGTACTTACTGGATTATTTATCGGCTGCTCAATATTTATTCTTGCTGGCTGTGATGACGTATCTGCTTCAGACAATCAGAAAATTATAAAATCACAGGTATTATCAAATATCGATTCAACCAGAACCCTGGGGACCGCATTAGAGCATCGCCAGCGATGTGAATCCTTTCAATGGGAAGATGGAGCCGATGAGCAAGGACGCCTAACCGTAACTTATACGTGTGATATGTCAGCATCTGCAACTAATGATATTTGGAAAAGAGAAATGACTCGATTTGCTAATGGTTACGCCAGTTTGATAGAAAGCGCAAAGCGCTCTATAGACCAATATAATGAGGCCTGTGTCACCAATGGAAGTGATCCTTATTGCTTTAAGAAAGAACCAGACAATTCAAAATTGAAAGAAGGTTTAAGTGCTGCTAAAAAACTGGCTGGAAATAAAATCATCAAAGTTAAGCAAATTATTATCTGGAGCGTTTTGCCTGGTACAGAACAATCCGTCCAACTGCTCTCAGCAAAATATTATTTTGATTTTAATAATGAGTCTCAGCGCTGGGCCAGCCAACAAGGAGATAACCTTTTAAAAGATATTTACAATAACAATGAGAACAATAACCCCATTATAGGTTTAATCGGCTACGAAGCAGCTAAAATGAACTGTTCATATAGAGCAGACACTGCCGCCTGTAATTATTTAAAATGGTAGTCATGAATAAACAAAATTTTGGTAAAAAGCAACATACCTAAAAATAACAATGACAAAATCATTAACACAAAAAATCCAGACCATTAATGATTTTGTCTTATTTACGCATAAACCAGACACGAGGTAAAACATTATTTGAATTATTTCCTAGACGAGATAATTCAACGTGATTTTCATCCGAACTAAACTCCAGTAACTCACTTACAGCACAATTAAAATAACGATAGAGAATGCTTAGCACTGGCAACTCAATCCGGGTAGCATTATCTTTCCAGAGCGCTGTAATAGTACTACGGGGAAGGCCGGTATCACGTACCACATCAGCAACCTTTAATCTGCGTTCACCCATCAGTCTGTTCAGGTAGCACCTAATCATCAATCACTCCTACCATACAGAAAATCAAAATGTCATCCAGCAAAGCATTTTGCTTCACAGATAATAAAAAACTCAGCATGTATCTGTCAGTCATATGGCTTGAGTTAAATATTAACCGTAAGATTTACACCGCTCCGTCTATTTTTTTCAAATACGGATACAGAGTGTGCTTTTCATTAAGAATAATTTTTCTGGCAATACCCCCCTGCGATTTCTGCTCTTCGGAGCAGGAAAAGCAGAGAGAAAGTTGCGCATATCATACATTAACGATTGATATGCACCATTTGACTGACAGTACCGTTGCCGTTTTTGAACTTTGTTATATATACCCTACCAGTCTCCTCAAGATATATTAATGCTTTGTTATAGCGGACTACATCACGTAGCTGGTAGGGCGCATGACGTCTTATCTCTGATTTCACGACAGATGAAGAAGTCGAGAAAGGGCCTGTCATCAACCACTCCCAGAGCCTTTTGGCATCCTCCTCATCGGAACTCAGGCTGGTAGTCAATATATTCACTGCTTGTTGATAATAATATTCCATAATCATAAAAATATGGGTTAGTGTTCCTACATTAATCTCATCACCCTCAAACTCATAAAAAAAATGCATCAATGCTGCCAGCCTTACCGCATTCTCAGGAAGCTTTGATAAAATTCCCGGTAGTGCATCATGCCTTCCTTTCTCTGTTAATATCCTTTGCTCAATTTCATTTTGATACTGTGCAAAGCGACTCTGCGCGTCAGCAGAAAAATGCAGAACATAAGGAGTGGTTCCGGCAAGCGTTTGTTCAAGTAATTCCTCAACACGTTTGTTAAATTTATCCAGAACGCTGGTATTTACCTGAACATCAGGTTGATGAGTTCTTATACCCTGCGTTGATGTAGTTACAGACCACAGACAACGGGCAAAAAAACCATTCCCCTGAACACGAGCTCCATGCTTTTTCCTGAATAAAATCAACTCATTTTTCTGCGTGACAATAAGCGTCATTAGCCGTGCATCATCAATGTTCAGTCGATGCCCTTTACGCTCCACATCAACCCCCCCACCATCCCAGAGTTGATTAAAAAGAGGCGTATTACCCATCGCTCGCCCATTAAGAATCACACCGTCTTCATCGGAGCTTAGACCAGATGTGCCTATGCTTTCAACCAGTCCCTGGATAATAGCCTCAGGTGTCGCATCCCTGTATAAAAGCTTTGGTCGCTTTGGGGGGGTTGGTTTATTAATGTAATGCTTTCTCAATTTCTCCTGCTCAGAAACACTATCATCTCCTTTCTCGAGATTTTTCCTAATCTGGCGGGTAATAGTTTTGTTAATGACAGTCCATGACTGCAAATCAGCTTCATAGACATTTATTTTCTCCTCATAATTCTTCAGTTGTTTTTTCTGAAAGTCTTCTATCGGTTTTTGTAGTAGATTTAACACTGCTGTTTTTCTTTCTCCTGATTCAGCCAGAACAATGCTGTAAAGAGACACAGGGCTTCTTCTTCCATCACTATGTTCAAACACAACCACAGCCTGAGCGGCGAGCGACATTACCGACAACTGTACTCCTGCGATCAACTCTGCCGGTGCATGCGTTATGGCTTGTGTGGCCTGTGCTACCTCCTCGAAAAGTGGTGGGAAATTAAGTTTCGAGAAATCCGTATTACTCTGGTTCGTGTTCATTTTTATCTCCTGTGAATCCTTTGGATGAAGAGCAGGAGAGCAACTTAAACATTAAAATTTATGTTGTGAAGCCACCTCAGAGTAATTAGATTGTATCGGACTGAATTAGTTTAAAACATCAATCCGCAAGCATCATAGAAATTGCAAACAATTAAACCTCGCGACTCTCAATAATTATTTAACAATGTTTTATGTTTATAACCGAGAGGCCCTTACAGAATAACACCTGATATTCACCAGACAAACCCTGGCAACATAATTGATTTTCTAGATTAATTAAAAAAACTACTAGCTAACCTGCCTTATAATTCACCGTGTTTTTTCACTTAATACTGCAACCAAAGTTTCGTTCTCCATCTGTAAAACATTTACTTTTCTCTTTAGCAAGATAACTTGAGCGAAATATTAGTTTTCTGTAAGCCTCACTTAGTTTGCCGTCTTTTATATTTACGTAATAGCATGGATTTTCAGGTATCTTTACCAACTCTTTATTCTTTGGATAAATTAAACCAATTGCACTCATCCATGCTGCACGAATAAGACGAAGTAATATTCCGTTATTACCCTCAAACGAACCAAGACTATTAAAAGCATCCCGGTTAAGTAGAAGCAAAACGTGATAGTGTTTTTTATTATTCGTAGGACAGAACTCCCTCGCCCACACAATACGAGATGAAGTTTCACGTACCCGCTTACCTGCGTTTTTCTGTTTAAGCTCATAGTGCTTTATCTTCGCATTAAGTGAAGCATTGAACCGTGAGATTGCAGCGGCATCTGTTCTGGCATAATCATCTGCAAGGAGCATATCGCAGAGCGGCCTGCATACAGGCATATGAAGCTCCACTCTTATCGCCAGCACCCTAGGGTATTCATCCAGTGCTTTATCAATTGTCTGCTCTATCCGCTTTAGCTGATATTTATTTAGGGGGCCATGGGATTTGATATATTTATACTGAATAGTTTTCGGAACCAAGTCTGTTATATTACAATACATAATCTACTCTCACCACTGATTGCATCATTTAAATCTTCAATTTACATTACTAACATAAAGTAACTACGTCATGACATTTACTTAGTATGAGTCCTGTTATAACTAATCTATTATCACTTAACAATAACCCATCCATGATCCCTACATAGACAAACGCCATTAACTATCCACAAATCGTAAAAATGACAATAAAAGAAGAAAGCTATTATTTCTGACTAATTTAAACTTCAATATATTAAATTTTGGTCTGGAGTTATCACATATAATGGATAATAAAAAAATCCGATAGGATTTAAATCACATCTATATTACCCAACCGAATACAACGTTATTTTATCATCAAAAACATACAACTCTTGCTCCATCATGAACAAGGGATTTATTTATATTTATTAATAAGGAGTTATTCCATGCGATTAGCAAGCCGCTTTGGTGCAGTCAATCTCGTTCGCCGTGATCGTCCATTAACCCGCGATGAACTAGCGCACTATGTACCCAGCGTTTTCAGCGAAGAGAAACATGAGTCCCGTAGCGACCGGTACACGTACATCCCGACCATCACCCTGCTCGATAACCTGCAGCGGGAAGGCTTTCAGCCGTTCTTTGCCTGTCAGACTCGCGTACGTAATCCCGATAAACGTGAACATACGAAGCACATGCTGCGTCTGCGCCGGGAGGGGCAAATTACCGGTCAGCAGGTACCGGAAATTATTTTGCTTAACTCACACGATGGCTCATCCAGTTATCAGATGCTACCTGGGCTATTCAGGTCAGTGTGCCAGAACGGGCTGATTTGCGGTGAGACTTTTGGCGAGGTACGCGTGCCACACAAGGGCAACGTAGTGGAGAAAGTCATTGAAGGGGCTTACGAAGTGCTGGGGATATTTGACCGGGTGGAAGAGAAACGCGATGCCATGCAGTCGCTTTTGTTACCACCACCAGCACAACAGGCGATGGCGAAAGCGGCATTAACCTATCGCTTTGGTGAAGAGCATCAGCCGGTGACGGAGTCGCAGATCCTTTCCCCGCGCCGCTGGCAGGATGAGAGCAATGACCTGTGGACCACTTACCAACGCATTCAGGAAAACTTGATAAAAGGCGGGCTGTCGGGACGAACGACGAAAGGTAAACGTGCTCAAACTCGCGCCGTCAAAGGTATCGATGGAGATGTAAAGCTCAATCGCGCTCTGTGGGTGATGGCTGAAAATATGCTTCAACTCGCTTCATAAACGATTTTTACTATTACCTACAAGGCCCTGTCATGTCAGAGATAAATCTACCTCCTGATCTTCCGGTAACGGAAGCACGGACCATTCGTCGCGCACTCCAATTACTGGAAAAATATCAGCGCACGCCTGGTGAAAAATTTAATTCCACTGCCTTCACCAAAACCTGGCTACAACTGCGTCTTGCCCTGCAGGAGCGCGAAGTTTTTCTTGTTTTATATCTCGATAATCAGAACCGTCTTCTGGTATGCGAGACGCTCTTTACGGGCACGATTAACCATACTGAAGTCCATCCACGCGAAGTTGTGAAACTGGCACTACGCCATAACGCTGCCGCTGTGATTCTGGCCCATAACCATCCATCCGGAGAAACAGAGCCTAGTAAACAGGATCGAAACATCACTCAACACCTGGTGAAAGCGCTAGCAATAGTAGAGGTGCGGGTGCTGGACCATCTTATTGTTGGTAAGGGTGATGTGCTTTCTTTTGCTGAACGTGGCTGGCTATGAGGCTAACCATGAAAATCATTGATAAAAAGGCCGCGATGGCAATTCAGCGACAGCATCCGGATTCCCGGATCTTTCACTACTGCACGGGCAAATACCAGTCATTACACCGGTCAGGATGTCGCGGAGATTTCCGGCGTGCTTGCGGTTTACGCAGAGCGTCGTCGAGACAACCACGGTCCTTATACACGCCTGATGTGCATCATCACCAATTGACACTAAATAAGGAGTCGAAAATGCAAAATTCATGGGGACTGAAGCGCGACATCTCGCCGTGCTTCGGTGCAAGGCTTGTGCAGGAAGGCTGTCGCCTGCATTTTCTGGCGGACCGTGCAGATATTAGCGGTGCGTTTAACGAGGAGGAGGCGCTACGTCTGGATCAGGCGTTTCCGCTAGTGATGAAACAGCTTGAATTGATGCTGACAACCGGTGAACTGAACCCGCGCCATCAGCATTGCGTCACGTTGCATCATAACGGACTCACCTGTGAAGCTGACACTCTCGGCTCTCATGGCTATGTTTACATCGTTATTTATCCTCAGGCATCTGCAACCAGGTAACACCTTCTCTTCTTTTATCAGGACCGAACTCATGCACATTTCATCTCTACCGGTCACGGTGCCGGTTTCGTCACGCCTGTCGCCCGTACAGGTCTGGCAGCAACTGTTAACGTATCTGCTGGAGCACCATTACGGCCTCAAACTCAACGACACGCCATTCCACGACGACGTAGCTATCGAAGAACATATCGAGGCGGGAATAACACTTGCTGATGCGGTGAATCTTCTGGTAGAACGCTATGAGCTGGTTCGCACTGACCGCAAAGGGTTTACTTGGCAGGGACAGACATCATTTCTGACCGCGACCGATATTCTCAGAGCCAGACGAGCTACCGGGCTGATGAGCACTTAAATCATGTTAGTCCTCTTCCCTACCTCTCTTCTATTTCCCTTCAAAAAGGGGTGAAAAAACTTTTAGGCACCTAAATAGGCACCAGCGAAAAGTTGAACTAGTAGTTACCAAAGTAAATTCAATGAATTACACAACCAATTCAGACTCCGCCAGCCAATTTAGTAGGGACGGTGATAGGACAACAGCTTTAAAAACAGTGAGTTAGCAAAGTTGATTGGACACTGACCGGACAATGAAGGGACACAAAAGGATACGCAAAGGAGCCGCGGAGCTTTTGGAAAAACCAACCATAATTAGGTTGGTTTTTTTATGTCTGTAGCAGCAACTACCTCTATTTTATAATTCATAGTACAAAATAAAATGCCTCACCAGATCTCTGCCTCATAGGGCATTATTCATAAATCCAGCACTTGATACCGTCAGTTTTTGACGCATGCATGTAACCCAACTTCATATAACAATCACCTTAGTGATAGGTATTTCTGGTGTGGCATATCCTATGCTCATGAAGTTCGGCTTGTGCCACTTAAGCGGTCATTTTATTTACCAATGTCACCCTATCGGCGAAATGGCTATACTATGATGTGTCGATAAACAGTTTATATTTGTGGAGTAATTTTGAAACGTATACCGCCAGAATTGTTTAAGTCTGAAATGAAACGAAAAGGCTGGACGCGCCGCGAACTGGCTATACGGTGGGGCAAATCAGAAACATGGATCAGCAAAATAGTGAATAATATAGAACGGGATCAACACTGGAATGACGCCCTCAATGGACTGCCTGAAAACAAAAAGCCCAGGTAAACTATAGGTCACATTTTTATTGCAGAAAGGTGACCTATAGTTCATAATTCAACATTGAGAAACTATTTTCACTGACGCAGAGCTACCGGGCGGGCACCCGATAACCCTGCTTACCACAACTAACTATATAAGGTAGTTAATTATGGCTAAACGCGATAATAAAACAATTCACCGAATTTCCCAAGCTGAACGTTTTGGCAAGGTAGCTAAAAACGGTATTTCTTTAAAAGGAAAATGGTTACAGGAGGCGGGATTTACCTTCGGAATGCCACTAAAAATCCGGGTGATGCCGGACTGTATTGTTATTACAGCCCAGAACACCCAGGAACTCTGGCAATGCCTGGAAGGACTGAGTATTGAGCCATTTAACCCCAATGCTGCTATTGACTGGATTAAGTATTATCCTGGTGGGTTGATGATTACCTAATAGACTAAAGCATAAATGGACTATATCCAACATTTTGAGGACGATTCAGTCAGAGTAGTGCAAAAAAGCCATATTTGATTAGACTTATCTAACTATTGGAGGTCGGTTCAATTGGCCCTGATTCCATTATTCTAAGGATTTTTCGGGCCAGTTAATATCTGACGCTGAATTAACATCAACGCGGTTCAATAATACTCTATATTTTTTTAACTCTGCTAACAGCGATTTTTCCTCATCACTCGACATCCCCAAATCTACAGCATCTTGTAACGGAGCGATCTGCTTACTTACAGTGAGCATAAGTTGCTGTTTCTTATGTTCTGCTTGTTGTTGCTGTTCCCGTCTGAGCTTTATTTTATCACTCTCTAATATTATCCACTTTTCACTATCCCATTTGTGATAAACAGACGGTGCTTGTTTTGTAAGAATGGGATAACCCTCTTTATCACTGACGATAGCAAACCCGCGTGATTGACCGTCAAGTAATTCATTGTGTTTTTCTGCTGTTATTTCAACACACTCTTCATGAGCTTCATTATAAAAAGCACATTCTTTTCTGGAAAAATAGACCATTTATACCCCCCCAAATAATATATGTACAACTTTGCCTGGATTCTCATCATTGTTGGGAGTACCTGCTTGATATTCAAATGTCGATAGTGTTGCATTACGTACTAATGTGTGGCCAGTTGATGTATTGATACTCGACATACTTGCAATATAGCCAAAAAGCTTATTGTTAAAAGAAATTGGATAATTTACCTTTATCCATGATTGTTGAGCTGATGGAACTTTAACCCATTGAATAATTACCCCCGTATCTCCACATTGCCACCAACCATTTTCGGAT
>NZ_JBEJZY010000055.1:0-28521 GCF_040256935.1 Photorhabdus viridis | reverse complement strand
CCGTTCACCTTCCGGCTGTTCGGCACCGCATTCTTGGCCTGACTTACCGTTTCCGACAAACCAAGGTTTTTAGAAACATTCCCATTAACACACAGGAAGACGGAATCCGGTGAGTGTTGGTAATACTCGCCAGACCGAATACTTTAATGCGGCCGATAACTACCTGAACTGAACAGGTCATGGATATGGGGGCAACCGTTGCTAACGGTTATGTTATAACAACTGAAACCATTAAGCTGTGATAATAACTCTACACGAAGCTGAATAGCTTCCTAAAGTACTTAAACGAGGTTATACATGACAAAGATCACCTATATCTAGGTGCCCACAAATGATCGGAATAGTGATTTGTTTATACTTGCAAATTATACGTAAAAAAACCCGCAGAAATAACAACCAATTAAGAGTTTAATTTTGCATTGTGCAATATCAGTATCTAATGAGATTACAAACACAAAACTCTCAGTTAAAACTACGAGTTCTACTACTATTAATGTTTCTTTTTCTTCCCTTGAACTGCCTTAAAACGCGGATTGGATTTACAGATAACATACAACCTGCCCCGACGGCGTACGATTTTGCAATCTGGGTGACGGGTTTTCGCCGTTTTAAGTGAACTTAACACCTGCATTTTTACGATCCCTCATTTATTTATTACCAATAAAACGCCCAAATTTTTTCTGGAATCGTGCTGTGCTGCCTTCTTGAGACAAAGTTTTCTGCTTACCTGTATAGAAAGGATGTGATTCCGATGATACATCAACAGTCACATACGGATACTCTTCTCCATTCAAGGTAATTGTCCGCTCAGTACGAATAGTGGAGCCAACTGTAAAGTAGGCATTAGCACTGGTATCGTGAAATACGACTACCCGGTAGTTTGGATGGATATCTGGTTTCATAATTTCGCCATTAATGTAATAGTATAACATTACAGTATCGCAATTTTTTTTTATCATCAAGAAAATAATGAGAAACTTTCTCAATTAAACACAAAAAGCCCCTGTACATTAAAAATACAGGGGCTTGTTTTAACTTCTTATTATAAAGCGATTATTCTACAGTCACTGACTTAGCCAAGTTACGAGGCTGATCAACATCGGTTCCTTTAATCAGCGCAACATGATAAGAGAGCAGTTGCAACGGCACGGTATAAAATATTGGAGCAATCAGTTCTTCAACATGCGGTAATGGAATGATCTTCATTCCTTCGCTGTCTGTAAAACCCGCATCCTGATCAGCAAATACATATAGCAATCCGCCACGAGCACGTACTTCCTCAATATTGGATTTCAATTTTTCCAGCAGTTCATTGTTTGGAGCTACAATGATGACTGGCATATCTGCATCAATCAGTGCCAATGGGCCATGTTTTAATTCGCCTGCGGCATAAGCCTCTGCATGGATGTAAGAAATTTCTTTTAATTTCAGCGCCCCTTCAACCGCAATCGGATACTGATCACCACGGCCAAGGAATAGAGCGTGGTGCTTATCAGAAAAGTCTTCTGCCAGCGCCTCGATAATTTTATCTTTCGACAGCATGCTTTCGATGCGGCTTGGCAATGCATGTAATGCATGAACAATTTCTTGCTCCTGTTCAGCATTAATACCTTTCAAACGCCCAAGGTAAGCCACCAGCATCAACAATACTGTCAGCTGAGTTGTGAACGCTTTAGTTGAAGCAACGCCGATTTCTGCACCAGCCTTGGTCATTAAAGCAAAATCAGACTCACGCACCAAGGAAGAACCAGCTACATTACAAACTGTCAACGATGTGAGGTATCCAAGCTCTTTGGATAAACGCAGTGCTGCTAATGTATCCGCAGTTTCACCCGATTGAGACAATGTAATTAATAAGCTTCCCGGACGACGTGCCGATTTGCGGTAACGGAATTCAGAAGCAATCTCCACATCACAAGGAATACCCGCCAATGCTTCAAACCAGTAACGGGAAACCATACCTGCATTATAGGATGTACCACAGGCAACAATCTGAATATGTTCAACTTTAGATAACAATTCAGCTGCATTAGGACCAAGTTCAGACAAATCTACCTGACTATGACTTAAACGCCCTTCCAGAGTACTTTTGATTGCCATCGGCTGTTCATAGATCTCTTTTTGCATATAGTGACGGTACACACCTTTGTCACCAGCATCATACTGAATATTGGATTCGATCTGCTCCCGTTTAACCGGTTCACCCTGAGTATTAAAAATATGCACAGTACGGCGGGTTATTTCCGCAATATCACCTTCTTCAAGGAAGATAAAACGACGGGTAACAGGCAACAGAGCCAGTTGATCAGACGCAAGAAAGTTTTCCCCAACGCCTAAACCAATAACCAGAGGGCTACCCGATCTTGCAGCAATTATTGTCCCAGGATCACGGCTATCCATGATAACTGCACCATACGCACCACGAAGCTGGGGAATAACACGCTGGACAGCCTCCAGCAAGGTACCACTCTGTTTTTGCTCCCAATGAACAAAGTGGGCAATAACTTCTGTATCAGTATCTGATGTAAACTGATAACCACGCTCAATTAACTGAGTCCGCAACTCTTCGTAATTTTCAATAATGCCGTTGTGAACAACAGCAATATAATCAGATACATGCGGGTGAGCATTTTTTTCGTTTGGTTCACCATGTGTAGCCCAACGGGTGTGCGCAATACCTGTCCCACCAAGGACTGGTTGCTTGTCAACCTCATCAGCAAGTATTTGCACCTTACCGACTTCACGCAAGCGAAGCATATTATTTTCGTTATCAACAACCGCCAGCCCAGCGGAGTCGTAACCACGGTATTCCAAACGACGAAGCCCTTCAATCAGGATTTCAGCAATATCTCGTTGTGCTACTGCACCAACAATTCCACACATCAGTTTTATTCCTAAAAACAGGGCTGATGAAAGCCCTTTATATGTCACGAACCTGATTGTTTTCCGGCTTTGCCGGTCCCCGAGCCTGTAGAGTGGGGATTATTATTTTATTTTTTCTTTACTGGGCGTTTCCAACCCTGAATATGGGTTTGCTTAATTCTGCTTACTACCAATTCATTTTCAGCGATATTTTTTGTCACTGTTGTCCCCGCACCAATTGTAACGCCTTTGGCAACAGTCACCGGCGCAACAAGCTGAGTATCAGAACCAACAAAAACATCGTCGCCAATGATGGTTTTGAATTTATTAGCGCCATCGTAGTTACAGGTAATAGTACCTGCACCAATATTCACATTACATCCAATCTCAGCATCGCCAAGATAAGTCAGATGTCCCGCTTTAGAACCTTTACCTAGATAAGATTTCTTCATCTCAACGAAATTCCCTACATGGGCTTTTTCAGCGAGTTTAGAACCAGGACGCAAACGGGCAAAAGGCCCAACAGTGCAGCCTGATTCCATTTCAGAATCTTCAACAACGGTATATGGACTAAGAATAGAATCATCGCCGATAATACAATTATTCAATATGCAACCTGTACCAATTTGCACGTTATTACCAAGGGTTACATTACCTTCTATAATGACATTGGTATCAATAACCACATCACGGCCATGAGTCAATGTACCGCGTAAATCAAAACGAGCGGGATCCAACAGCATAACGCCCGCTAGTAATAATTTTGCTGCTTGCTCAGATTGATAAATACGCTCAAGGGCGGAAAGCTGGAGGCGATTATTCACACCTTCCATTTCACTCAAGCGGCTTGGATGTACTACTTCAATTTTCCGGCCTTCTTTATAAGCCAAAGCAATCACATCCGTAAGGTAATATTCACCTTGAGCATTGTTGTTATTTAATTGGGACAACCAACGTTTTAAATCACCACCATTAGCGACCAGAATACCTGTGTTGATTTCATTGATTTTTCGTTGATCTTCAGTCGCATCTTTTTGTTCAATGATTTCGGTTACTTCTCCGTTTTCACGAACAATGCGACCATAACCCGTTGGATTATCCAGAATTGCTGTCAGTAAACCAATACCACCTTCAGGTTTAACCGCCAGCAGACGTTCAAGGGTATCTGCTCCAATCAGAGGAACATCGCCATACAGTATCAGAATATCTTCATCATCAGTAAAATAGGGTGCAGACTGTTGCATTGCATGTCCAGTCCCTAACTGCTCTGACTGCAATACCCAATTCAACTTTTGATCAGATAAAGCATGCTTCATCAGATCACCACCATGTCCATAAACCAGATGAACATTTTTAGCATCCAACGCCATTGCAGTATCAATCACATGCTGAACCATAGGTTTACCGGCCAGCAAGTGCAGTACTTTAGGGAGATCAGAATACATGCGGGTTCCTTTACCCGCGGCAAGGATCACAACACTTTTTGCACTGTTAGACATAAGAAACCTGATAACTCCAATTTAAGAGAAAAAAGTAAACCTGTTTGCGAGATAAATTACTACATATTTCGCAATACAAAAAAGCCAGTTAGCTTTCACTAACTGGCTTTTTTATTTAACTGCCTGTATTACATCGCCTTTTTTGTCAGCTCGATTACACGAAGTTTTGCAATCGCTTTAGACAATTCAGCTGATGCCTGAGCATAGTCAACATCACCGTGAGAATTACGGATGTGTTCTTCAGCTTTACGCTTAGATTCCAACGCTTTAGCTTCATCCAAATCTTTACCACGGATCGCAGTGTCAGCCAGTACGATAACGCCGCTCGGTTGTACCTCAAGGATACCACCAGAAAGGTAAATCACCTCTTCTTCACCGAACTGCTTAACAATACGTACCATGCCAGGTTTTATGGCAGTAAGTAGTGGAGCATGTCCCGGGTAAATACCCAGCTCACCTTCACTACCTGTCACCTGAATTTTCTGTACCAAGCCTTCAAACATCCGGCTCTCAGCACTGACAACATTCAGATGGTAAGTCATCGCAGCCATGTCAACCTCCGGTCAGCCGTTTTAAAGTTTCTTCGCTTTTTCCACAGCTTCTTCGATGGTACCAACCATGTAGAACGCTTGTTCTGGCAGGTGGTCATAGTCGCCGTTCAGGATACCTTTAAAGCCACGGATAGTGTCTTTCAGGGAAACGAACTTACCTGGTGAACCCGTAAACACTTCTGCAACGAAGAACGGCTGAGACAAGAAGCGCTGGATCTTACGAGCACGCGCAACCACCAGCTTATCGTCTTCCGACAATTCATCCATACCCAGGATAGCGATGATGTCTTTCAGTTCCTGATAACGTTGCAGAATAGATTGAACGCCACGGGCAACATTATAGTGCTCCTGACCAACAACCAATGGATCGAGCTGACGGCTGGTAGAATCCAGCGGATCCACCGCAGGGTAAATACCCAGAGATGCAATCTGACGGCTCAGTACTACAGTTGCGTCCAAGTGGGCGAAAGTTGTAGCTGGAGATGGGTCAGTCAAGTCATCCGCAGGTACATAAACAGCCTGTACAGAAGTGATAGAACCGGTTTTAGTGGAAGTAATACGTTCTTGCAGAACACCCATTTCTTCCGCCAGAGTTGGCTGATAACCTACCGCTGATGGCATGCGACCCAGCAATGCAGACACTTCGGTACCTGCCAGGGTATAACGATAAATGTTATCAACGAACAACAGAACGTCACGGCCTTCATCACGGAACTTCTCAGCCATTGTCAGACCAGTCAGCGCAACACGCAGACGGTTTCCTGGTGGCTCATTCATCTGACCATATACCAGAGATACTTTATCCAGTACGTTAGAGTCGGTCATTTCGTGGTAGAAATCGTTACCTTCACGGGTACGTTCACCTACACCGGCAAATACGGAGTAACCTGAGTGCTCAATCGCGATGTTACGGATCAGCTCCATCATGTTTACGGTTTTACCTACACCCGCACCACCGAACAGACCCACTTTACCACCCTTAGCGAATGGGCAAATCAAGTCCATTACTTTGATACCGGTTTCCAGCAGCTCTTGAGAGTTAGATAACTCTTCATAGCTTGGAGCCGAACGGTGAATCGCCCAACGCTCTTCTTCGCCGATATCACCTTTCATGTCGATTGGTTCACCCAATACGTTCATGATACGGCCAAGTGTCGCCTTACCAACTGGAACTTCGATTGGGTGACCTAAATCAGTAACACTTAAACCACGGCTTAAGCCATCAGAAGTACCCATTGCAATACAACGAACAACGCCGCCGCCCAACTGTTGCTGTACTTCCAGCACCAATTTAGCTTCGCCGTTTTGAACCTCAAGTGCATCGTATACTTTTGGTACGGTATCTTGAGGGAATTCGACGTCCACCACGGCGCCGATTACCTGGATAATCTTTCCAGTAGCCATCTTGAATCCTCTACGTAATTCGTAAACCTAGCTGTTAAACCGCGGAAGCGCCCGAGACAATCTCGGTCAGCTCCTGAGTTATGCTGGCCTGACGAGCTTTGTTATAAACCAACTGCAGCTCTTTGATCAGGCTGCCACCATTATCAGTCGCGGCTTTCATCGCCACCATTCGTGCGGCCTGTTCACTAGCCAGGTTTTCAACGACGCCCTGATAAACCTGCGATTCTACATAACGACGCAGCAGTATATCCAGCAACGCCTTAGGATCAGGTTCGTATAAATAGTCCCAAGATTTCTTCTTCAGTGTCTCATCATCTCCGGCAGGCAGAGGCAACAACTGAGTAATAGTAGGTTCCTGAGACATTGTATTGATGAACTTGTTTGTCACCACATACAATTTATCCAGACGTCCTTCATCGTATGCTCGCAGCATGATATTAACCGGCCCGATTAATTCGGACAGAGAAGGGTTATCTCCCATGCCTGTTACCTGAGCAACAACGTTGCCCCCAACAGAAGCAAAGAAAGAAGTCGCCTTAGAGCCGATAAGCGCCAGATCACACTGGACACCTTTATCAGACCAGTCTTTCATGTCTAACAACAGTTTTTTGAACAGATTAGTGTTCAAACCACCGCACAAGCCACGATCGGTAGAAACAACCAGATACCCGACACGTTTGGTTTCACGTTCCTCAAGGTATGGGTGTTTATATTCCAGATTACCTAACGCAAGGTGACCAATCACGCTGCGTATGGTCTCTGCATAAGGACGGCTGGCCGCCATGCGATCCTGCGTTTTACGCATTTTGGACGCTGCAACCATCTCCATCGCTTTAGTGATTTTTTGCGTGTTTTGCACGCTGGCGATCTTGGTACGTATCTCTTTTGCGCCGGCCATTCCTGATTCTCCTCATTAACCAGACGGCCCATGTTTAATTAAACCGGGCCGAATAGTGTTACCAGGACTGAGTTGCTTTGAAGGAATTAAGCAGAGCGTTCAGCTTCGCTTCGATCTCTTCATTGTAACCACCAGACTGGTCAATCTCTTTCAGAAGATCAGCATGTTCACGGCTGGCATACGCAAGCAGCGCAGACTCGAAATCAATAACTTTAGCAATTTCGATATCTTCCAGATAACCACGCTCCGCAGAAAACAGCGACAGTGACTGCTGTGCAACAGACATTGGCGCATACTGTTTCTGTTTCAGCAACTCAGTTACTTTTTGACCATGATCCAACTGCTTACGAGTTGCATCATCAAGGTCAGAAGCAAACTGAGAAAACGCTGCCAGTTCGCGGTACTGAGCCAAAGCTGTACGGATACCACCAGACAACTTCTTCACGATCTTAGTCTGAGCTGCACCACCTACACGGGATACAGAGATCCCAGGGTTAACTGCCGGACGAATACCCGCGTTGAATAGACTGGATTCCAGGAAGATCTGACCATCAGTAATTGAAATAACGTTTGTCGGTACGAATGCTGATACGTCACCAGCCTGAGTTTCAATGATAGGCAGAGCGGTCAGAGAACCCGTCTTACCTTTCACTTCACCATGAGTGAATTTTTCTACATATTCAGCGTTAACACGCGCAGCACGCTCCAGCAAACGGGAATGCAGATAGAAAACGTCACCTGGGAATGCTTCACGCCCTGGCGGACGACGCAGCAACAGGGAAATTTGACGATAAGCAACAGCCTGCTTAGACAAATCATCGTAAACAATCAGCGCGTCTTCACCGCGATCGCGGAAATATTCGCCCATTGCACAACCAGAATATGGCGCCAGGTATTGTAATGCAGCAGATTCTGAAGCAGTCGCAACAACGACGATAGTATTGGCAAGAGCATCATGCTCTTCTAATTTACGAACAACGTTCGCAATAGTAGAAGCTTTCTGACCAACTGCGACATAAACACATTTAATGCCTGAGTCACGCTGGTTAATGATTGCGTCAATAGCCAGTGCTGTTTTACCCGTCTGACGGTCACCGATAATCAGTTCACGTTGACCACGACCGATAGGGATCATGGCGTCAACAGATTTATAACCAGTCTGTACCGGCTGATCAACGGATTGACGGTCGATAACGCCCGGAGCAATCATTTCAACAGCAGAGAAACCATCATGCTCAACAGGACCTTTGCCATCAATTGGCTCACCCAGCGTGTTTACCACACGACCAAGCAGACCACGACCAACAGGAACTTCAAGAATACGGCCAGTACATTTGACCTTCATGCCTTCTGCTAAGTCAGCATACGGGCCCATCACAACCGCACCTACGGAGTCGCGCTCCAGGTTCAATGCGATTGCATAACGATTGCCAGGCAGTGCGATCATCTCACCCTGCATAACTTCGGCTAAACCGTGAATACGAATGATACCGTCATTAACAGATACAATCGTACCTTCATTGTGAGCTTCACTCACTACATTGAACTGAGCAATGCGCTGCTTGATCAGTTCGCTGATTTCGGTGGAATTCAGTTGCATATGCTCCAGTCCCCTTAAGACTGCAAGACGTCTGTTAAGCGATCTAAACGGCCACGAATACTGCCATCGATCACCAAATCACCTGCGCGGACGACCACACCAGCAATAACAGACTTATCAATTTTGCAATTCAGCTTAACTTTGCGTGACAGACGTTTTTCCATCGCTGTAGAAATTTTAGCCAGCTGTTGTTCACTCAGTTCGTCTGCAGAAATCACTTCAACATCAACGGTTGATTCAAGTGACGCACGCAATTGAATAAATTGCTGCAAAACTTCAGGTAACGCCAATAAGCGACCGTTTTCTGCCATAACACGAATAAAGTTCTGAGCATGTTCATCAACCTGTTCACCGCAAATTGCGATAAAGGCATTGGCTAATGTTTCCGAGGCCAATGAACCGGAAAGCAGCTCACCAACTTGCTCATTACGAGTCACTTCAGCTGTGAACACCAGCATATTCTGCCACTGTTCTAGCGATTGTTTTTCCACAGCAAAGTCAAAAGCTGCTTTGGCGTAGGGGCGAGCTACAGTAGCGAATTCAGACATGCCCCTCCCTCCTTACAGTTCAGCGACCAGTTTATCAACGATGTCGCTGTTAGCAGCTTCATCCACGGAACGTTCGATGATTTTCTCGGCACCTATGATAGCCAACATAGCGACCTGCTTACGCAACTCTTCCCGAGCACGCTTACGTTCGGCATCAATCTCTGCCTGAGCTTGCGCTACGATTCTGTTACGTTCCTGCTCAGCTTCCGCTTTTGCATCATCAAGGATCTGGGCTTTTTGTTTATTAGCCTGTTCGATGATGACCTGAGCTTCCGCTTTCGCTTTCTTCATTTGGTCGGTCGCATTGGCTTGCGCTAAGTCCAAGTCCTTTTTGGCGCGTTCCGCAGAAGATAAACCGTCAGCAATTTCTTTTTGACGCTTTTCAATGGCCGCCATGATTGGTGGCCATACAAACTTCATACAGAACATAACAAACAGGACAAACGCAATGGCCTGGCCGAGGATTGTTGCATTAAGATTCACAGCACAATACCTCTTTCTAAATTAATGAGTTGACGTAGTTTCGGATTTTTTCTGCAAACTACGCGACAGCAAACATTACGTACAAGCCAAGGCCCACAGCAATCATCGGGATGGCGTCAACCAGACCCATAACGATAAAGAACTGTGTACGCAGCAGAGGGATTAAATCCGGCTGACGAGCAGCGCCTTCCAAAAATTTACCTCCGAGGATGCCGATACCGATCGCAGCACCGATTGCCGCCAGACCCATCATTACAGCGGCAGCCATGTACAGCAGATCCATATTCAGGTTTTCCATGACAATCTCCAGTTTGTTTCAGTTAAAACACAGTTATTGTGGTAAAAATTAATGTTCTTCAGATGCCATCGACAGATAAACAATCGTCAGAACCATGAAAATAAAGGCTTGTAACGTAATAATCAGTATGTGGAAGATAGCCCAAGGCAGGCTGAGCATCCACTGCGACCACCACGGTAACAGACCAGCTATAAGAATAAAGATCAATTCACCTGCATACATGTTACCAAACAGTCGCAGACCGAGTGATACTGGTTTTGAAAGCAGGCTAACCCCTTCCAGAATTAAGTTAACTGGAATAAACAATGGATGATTAAAAGGCTGTAAAGTCAGCTCTTTTGTAAAACCACCAACTCCTTTCATCTTAATGCTGTAGTAGAGGATGAGGACAAAGACACCAATAGCCATCGACAAGGTAATACTGACATCTGCTGTTGGTACAACACGCAGAGCAGGTAAGCCGAAGACATGTTCACCGATATAAGGGAGAAAATCGATTGGCAGTAAGTCCATCACGTTCATTAATAACACCCAGACGAACACGGTCAGTGCCAAAGGGGCAATAACTTTGCTCTTACCGTGATACATATCACGGACACTGTTATCAACAAAACCCATGATTAATTCTATAGCAGTCTGAAGTTTGCCAGGTACGCCACTGGTGGCATTAACCGCAACCTTTCTGAATACATACAGAAATAAAATCCCTAATACAACTGAGAAAAAAAGCGAGTCAATGTTCAACGTCCAGAACGTTGCAGAACCACCAGAGTTGGGATCGACCAACTCAAAGGTACGTAGGTCCAACTGAAGGTTATTCAGGTGGTGGCCTATGTAGTCCCTTGCAGTTGAAACTTCTCCTGATGCAGACATGATGCCTCTTACCCTTTTGTTGTTGAAAACCTAACCGTTTATCACAGCTGGTGCGATGATCTGCACAACCAGCACCGCTAAATAAGTCAAACCCAGTGGTGCAAACGCCGCTTTAAACACGCCTAAAGCAACAACCAGCACAGCTATTGCAATAATAACCTTCAACCCTTCGCCAACAGCGAAAGACCATGCAACACGTACAGGAACACCTTCTTCTTTTACTTTCTGAAAACTGGCAAATAGCATAAAAATGGTATTAGGTAACCAACATGCTAATCCACCAGCAAAAGCAGAAGTGCCCCATTCTATACTTTTGGTACAAAAAGCCACACTGAGAATAACAAAAGTCATTAACTGCAAAAAAAGCAGTTTCAGTGCAATTCTACCGCTGTAAAGGGATACAGACATGACTTTTGTTTTCTCCCCTTGCACGCCTTGTATATCAGGTTTTGCTAAATGTTGTATAAAACTGCCTTTGCTTAAGTGTGTCAAGTGACAAAAACGTGCAAATTATACGGGCAGCCAAAATGAATTCAATCCATAAGTAGCGAAAAGGTGAACAATTATTTAAATTTTTTACTCCGGCGCCAGATTGTAAGCTAATTATTGTGCTGATTTCTTATCTCTAATAATTTCATGCTCTCAAACTTAAATGTGATTTGAATCACATAAAATTTTCATTTGTTAGTTATATTTAACATTAACTGGGAATATAAATAGAAAACATTAACAGTTAAATCAATAGGTTAATTTAAATTAATAGGAAAAGGTTATTATATTATTGACTTAAATTACCAAGCTAATTTTTAGCTGCTTTAGAAAAGCGAATCTGATGAAAAAACGCTTTATCTGATTTTTAAAGTCCCAACTATCTTAATATCAAGATAACGTTATTTTTATGTAATAACACGGTAAATTAAAGCTGAAACGAGACAAATCATAATTGACGATGTTGACCACAGTATTATTGTGCTCAACATCACTAATTATTTATAACTTTATTGACAAATAACAAACTTAGTTTGATTTAAGGATCACTAGATGGCGTTGCCCTTCCAATTCAGGAACATCTAACTGAATAACTGAATCAACAACAATTCCGGAAGGTAACATGGCAAATTCTTCCTCAGGGAGCACACCTTTAAGCGCATAGAATCGTCCATGAACAGACTCAGGCAAATGGCAACACCAAGAGACCATATCCTGTAATGAGGCAAAAGCACGGCTTATAACACCATCAAAAAGCGGCTTAGAAGAGTACGTTTCAACCCGGCTTTGCACTGGTTCTATATTCTCCAAACCAAGTCCATGCTGAACTTGGCGTAAGAATCTGACTCTTTTACCTAAACTATCCAACAATGTGAAATGAGAATCTGGACGAACAATAGCTAATGGGATCCCCGGCAACCCTGGACCTGTGCCTACGTCTATAAAACGATGACCTTGCAGATAAGGGCTGACAACAATGCTATCCATAATATGGCGTACCAGCATTTGCTCTGGCTCACGGACAGACGTGAGATTATAGGCTTTATTCCATTTGTTGAGCATATCAACATAAGCCATGAGCTGCTGTTTTTGCTGTTGTGAAAGCTCCATTCCTGCTTTAGTCAGCAGAAACTCCAGTTTATTAAACACAATAAAAATCCTCTCAGACACTACGGCGCAGTAAGCCCTGTTTTTTCAGCCATACAAGTAAAATTGAAATTGCAGCAGGTGTTACCCCTGAAATGCGTGAAGCCTGACCAATTGAGTTTGGCTTGTGATCATTGAGTTTAGCGACAACTTCATTAGAAAGACCATTAACTTGACGGTAATCAAGATCAATCGGTAATGACGTGTTTTCATTACGCAATTGTTTTTCAATTTCTTCCTGTTGACGGGCAATATACCCTTCATATTTGACCTGAATTTCAACTTGATCAGCTGCCTGTGGTTCTTTAAGACTAGGTGAGAACAGTGGCAATGAAGTTAGGATTTCATAATTCATTTCAGGGCGACGCAATAGATCTTCACCATTAGCTTCTTTCGATAATGGCATTTTTAATATGTTGTTGATGTCACCAAGATTATCTGCATGAGGATGAATCCAAATATTACGCAAACGCTGACGTTCCTGTTCGATTATCTCTACTTTACGGCAATAATGTTCCCAGCGGTAATCATCCACCAATCCTAATTCGTGGCCCTTTTCTGTCAGACGAAGGTCAGCATTATCTTCGCGTAACATCAAGCGATATTCAGCCCGGGAGGTAAACATACGGTATGGTTCTTTAGTGCCCAGAGTACATAAATCATCAACCAAAACACCAATATAAGCTTGATCACGACGAGGGAACCATCCCTCTTCTTCAGAAGCGTAACAGGCTGCGTTAAGCCCGGCCAAAAGCCCTTGAGCGGCAGCTTCTTCATAACCAGTCGTACCATTGATTTGCCCGGCAAAGAATAAACCGTGGATAAATTTACTTTCCAGTGTCTGTTTCAGATCTCTTGGATCAAAGAAGTCATATTCTATTGCATAACCTGGACGAACAATGCGGGCGTTTTCCATCCCTTTCATGGAATGGACAATTTGCATCTGTACATCAAATGGCAAGCTGGTAGAAATACCATTTGGATAGATTTCATTACTGGTTAGTCCTTCTGGTTCAAGAAAGATCTGATGAGCATTGCGATCCGCAAAACGCATAACTTTATCTTCGATCGAAGGACAGTAACGCGGGCCAATCCCTTCAATGATCCCCGCATACATTGGGCTGCGATCTAAATTATTGCGGATCACATCGTGAGTTTTTTCATTGGTATGAGTGATATAACATGGCATCTGTTGCGGATGCTGTCCCACATTTCCAAGAAAAGAGAATACAGGTGTTGGATTATCACCTAGTTGTTGTGTTAGCTGACGAAAGTCAATAGTTCTGGCATCAATACGCGGTGGCGTACCTGTTTTTAATCTGTTTACACGTAAAGGTAGCTCACGTAAACGCTGTGCTAATGAGATCGCAGGAGGATCACCAGCCCTTCCGCCACTGTAATTTTCCAGACCGATATGGATTTTACCATCAAGGAATGTACCTACAGTCAGAACAACTGCTTTGGCCCTGAATTTAAGTCCCATACGAGTCACTGCACCAGTGACAGTGTCGTTTTCAACAATGAGATCTTCTACAGGTTGTTGGAAAATCATTAAGTTAGGTTGATTTTCTAATGCTGTTCGTATGGCCTGACGGTAAAGAATCCTGTCGGCTTGAGCACGTGTTGCGCGGACAGCGGGTCCTTTACTGGCATTTAAGGTTCTAAACTGAATACCAGCCTGATCAGTGGCTTTACCCATTAAGCCACCTAGAGCGTCAATTTCTTTAACCAGATGTCCTTTACCGATTCCACCGATGGCTGGGTTACATGACATTTGACCCAAAGTATCAATATTGTGAGTCAGTAGTAAGGTTTGACGGCCCATACGAGCAGCTGCCATAGCAGCTTCAGTACCGGCGTGACCACCACCGATAATGATGACGTCAAATTGCTCTGGATAAAACATGGTAATGAACCTTCAGTTATAAGAATGCTTAGTGTTGCATTAAGGGAAGAGAATTCTACTCAAGTTTAGGCGATAGACCAAGTAGACAAGATCGCCGGTAATTAAAAGAAGATCTTTTTTATTTAAAGATCTCTTTATTAGATCTTTTATTAGGATCATGATCTTTTGTGGATAAGTTATTTTTACTTAGAAAGATCATAACATTGTAAAGGATCATTTACTGTGAATGATCCGTGATCCTAGCCGGTATAAACTGGGATCTAAACAGCAAGTTATTCACAATGAGATCATGGGCTGATAGTTATACTATGGATAACTACGGGTTAACCCCGGCTTTTTATATGAGTTATCCACAATCGTTCGCTGTTTTTTTGTTCAAATTAGAGTGAGTTTGCCCAAATTTTAACCCATTCTTCTGCGGGATCTTCGGGGATCTCATGTTGTTGGATATCAATTTCCAGACGATTGCCTAGGCGTTTAGCCCCATTTTCCACCAATAGTTGATCAAGCGATCTTATCGCGCCACAGAAAGTATCGTATTCAGAACTGCCAATACCAACAGCACCAAATGTTACTTTGCTGAGATCAGGTTTTTGTTCAGAAATTTCTTCTGCCAGTGGTTGTATATTTTCTGGTAATTCCCCAGCTCCATGTGTGGATGTGACTATCAACCAGATCCCTTCCTGAGGAAGTTCATTGAGAGAAGGGCCATGCAGCATTTCGGTGGAAAAACCAGCATCTTCCAGAATTTCAGCCATATGTTCAGCTACGTATTCAGCACTACCCATAGTGCTGCCGCTGATTAAGGTAATAGTGGCCATAGTGATCCCTACAGATTTCAAGAACGGCTATTGTACGCTGTGAATCTGTTGGGATCTACCTGTGGATAATGTGGTTATAACAAATTTTATCTTATGGCTTGATTGTTCGCATAATCGGGTTTTGCAAGGAGATCAGGGTTTCTGTTGATTGGATCTCATCGATAGTCTGTATTTTGTTGATAAGTACATCTTGAAGAGATTCAATTGAGCGGCACATAACTTTAGTAAAGATGCTGTAGTGACCTGTTGTGTAGTAGACTTCAACGACTTCATTCAGGTTACTTAATTTTTTTAGGGCTGATGGGTAATCTTTAGCGCTTTTAAGAATAATGCCAATAAAGCAACAAACATCATAACCAAGTTGTTTAGGACTGATATCTACTCTGGTACCGGTGATGATCCCTGCTTGCTTCATTTTTTCTACACGAACATGAATGGTCCCTGGGCTGACGGCAAATTTCTTTGCCAGTTCGGCATAAGGTGTACGTGCGTTGTCCATTAAAGCGTGAAGTATGTCACGGTCCAGATTATCGATCTGATAAATTTCTGCCATTTCTAGCTCCATTTTTTATCGAATTTTCATTTTTTCTATATTAAAAATGAATTTTATAAATCATAAAGACTATTTTTATTAAAGTATATTGAATTTATACCTCATTCTATTGCTTAATGTTTGCAACAGGACATCAGGGCTACCTAAAAATTTGAGAATAATATTATGAAAAAGTCATTTATTGAGAAGCAGCAACAAATTAGTTTCGTGAAATCCTTCTTTTCCCGCTTGCTGGAAAGCAAGCTGGGTCTGATTGAAGTACAAGGGCCAATCCTAAGTTGTTTGGGTGATGGTATTCAAGATAACTTATCCGGCCACGAAAAGGCGGTTCAGGTGAAAGTGAAAACGTTACCAGATTCAACTTTCGAAGTAGTGCATTCACTGGCTAAATGGAAGCGTAAGACACTGGGCCGTTTTGATTTTCAGCCGGAGCAAGGGCTTTACACTCACATGAAAGCATTGCGTCCGGATGAGGATCGCTTAACACCAATCCACTCTGTTTATGTTGATCAATGGGATTGGGAAAAAGTGATGGGAGATGGGCAGCGTTCACTTGCTTATCTAAAACAGACAGTAGGCAAAATTTACGAAGCAATAAAAGAAACAGAAAAAGCTGTCAGCAAAGAGTTTGGTCTGGCACCGTTCCTGCCAGATCAAATTCACTTTGTTCACAGTGAAACGCTTCTGAGCCGTTATCCGGATCTGGATGCAAAAGGTCGCGAACGCGCTATTGCTAAAGAATTGGGTGCTGTTTTCCTCATTGGTATTGGTGCGAAATTATCTGATGGTCAAACACATGATATTCGTGCACCGGATTATGACGACTGGACGACGCCGAACAGTGATGGTTTTGCTGGCCTGAATGGCGACATTATTGTCTGGAACCCTGTATTGGAGGATGCTTTTGAGATCTCTTCTATGGGTATCCGTGTTGATGCAGAAGCATTGGAGCGCCAATTGACGCTGACAGGTGATGAAGAGCGCTTGCAATATGATTGGCATCAGACGTTACTCAAAGGCGATATGCCACAGTCGATTGGCGGAGGTATTGGTCAATCTCGTTTGGTGATGTTGCTGCTGCAAATGAAACATATTGGTCAGGTTCAATGCAGCATATGGTCACCTGAAGTACGCGAAACTGTAGAAGGCATGCTCTGATTCAACTCAGTGACGCCATTTTCGCAGTAAACGGCTTTTAAGTCCGGTATCAAAACGCCAGATATGATCGAATATCCGCATAATACCGGGCTTACCATATTGGGACATGGAGACCGCATGGAAGCGGTGTTGCTGATGCTGTTGCAGATTTTTTATCTGATGGATTAGTGAGTCTGGTAAACGCTGGGCAATGAAATCTGAAATAACAACAGCATCAGCATCTTTCCAACATTGCTCTTTCATTTTTTCTATTGTGTTTGCCAAACAGAAAGCTAAATTTGTTCCTCCTCTAAAAGTCTGGCTGAGAAAACGAATAGCTTGCTCCAGGCCATCTGGTGAAGATAGTTCATAGTGTACAATTTCTGTAGCAAATAACATGATGTGACAGTTACGATCATCTGCTAGTGCAATGCGTAACAGCGCCAGACAAAAAGCTTTGGCGCATTTTTCATTGAATCCTCCCATAGAGCCGGAAGTATCTACACAGATAATAAATGGCCCTCTTGGCTTTTCCTCTTGATTATAATGAGTGACTGGTCGTAATGTTGTTTTCTGTTGCCAGCTATCGCCTTGTAAGCGATAGGTCAATAAGCGCTTTTCCACCAATCTGCGATAAAATTCATATTCCAGATCTTCAATTCCCAATATTGCCAGTTCTGTTGGTAACAGGCGTAAAATATCATCACTTTGCCCTATGCCATTTACCTGTTCAGGAACAGTATCAGGTGTTCGTTCAATGGTAGTAAATGGTTCGAGAAGATGGCTTTCCTGTGGTTTTGATTTTGCAGATTGGCTACGACCAAGTAATTGAGCCAGTTTTTCCAGTTCGGGTTGTTGGTGAAGAAATTCACTATAGCGAATCAATAACTGTTCATCATTTCGGAAATGGTTTAACTGACTTTTACTCATATCCCATAATCGTCCCGCCGCCCTGTCATTTTCACTGAAAACAGGATCAAGATTACCGCTTAATGTTAGCCGTTGTTGCAATTCTGCCAGTAATTGCTCTTTTTCTTGTTCCAGTAATTTATTGTGGAAAGTTGTGGTTTGCAGAATCAAATTGAGTCTCCATCGTTGGATAAACAGGATTTGTAATGCATTTGAATGCTCGGTAGTACTGGTCACCAATTTTTGTGCTTCTTCAATAAAAGGGGATTTAATTTGGTTCAGTCTTTCCAGAATATCGGGAAGTTTAAGATAAAAATTATTGGTGCTGGCAGACAGTAATTGTTGATATAACTGAAATTCTTCTGCCAAAGGGGCAGGAATCATTGCTTCTTTAATTCTTTGTTGTAAATCTTGTTTCCAACTGGGAATGTCTTTCAGTAGCGCACGTTTTAAACGAGGATATTTTTCAAAAAAGATAGCTAACTGAGGTGAAGCCAGAAGAGTTAATATGATCTCTTCTATCAGTTCTCCTTCGTTTACTGATAATAAAAGATCAAGAGTTGTTAGGCTAATCATTTAGTTAGCTGCTCATTTTTATTTTCAGCTGGTTTACTTTATCCATCAATTGGATAAAGCTTTGTTCTATTGCAGCAAACCAATGGTTTTCAATGAATAGACATGGCTGATGCTGACTGAATAATTGGCGTTGATGGTGAATCTCTTGGTTAATTTTTTCCAATTTTTCCAACCACTCGCTGTTTTTTTCGTTTTGTTGATGCTGACTATCGGGTAAATATAAAGTAGAGGAACGGCGGCTAATATCAAAAATCTCTGGTTGGTGTACTGAATTAATTTCAGCTGTTATATCTTGTGGAAAACCGATACCGTTCAGGCGGGCTGGTAAACTTCCACCTTTATTTATCCAAGTATTTAGTATCTTTTTTTCCATTTCAATAAAATTGACTTGAATATCATGGATATGAAGAGGTGTATGCAAGAACAAAGTCAATTTTTCTTCATTGATGTGATCGGGTAGCGAATATTGTATTTTGCGTCCAAACAAACCTGTTTGTTTTTCCAGATACAACGCCTGCTGATTGTTTTTATCCTGACAGGCTTGCATCCATTGGTGATAAAGTGAATCAATTTGCTGAGATGATACTCTTTGCTGATATGCTTGTTCGATCATAAGAGTATTCAGATATTGAGGTAATAATTTGAAAGAGTGAAGATCATACCACAGACAATCTTTCAACAATATTAAATCAAGTGGCGATATTTCTCTTCTGCCATTGAAGAAAGCGCTGGCTTGTAATAAATGAATTGCTTTTTTCCAGCGTCGGTCTGAAACATAAGGTGAATGTTCTGTAGAATCAAGTTGCTGACGTAGATGATAGATGATATCAAAACAATTCTCTGGTAGGATTATTTTATTAATCTCTTTTTGCCATTGATGAAACTCTTTACTTGTTATCTGAATATTTGCTGGGACAGGGTTATCATTTTCATTTTTCTGGTTAGTAAGTAATGCCCGGAAGTTCTGTTTTTCTTGAATTTTATCCAACCAAATACGGATTAACATTCGGTCATAAAGAGCCTCAAGGCTGCTATCTGCTTCAGGTAATTCGTTGGATGCTGTTATCAGTAATCGCATCGGAATTTTCTCTTCTGTATCCCCGTTCCTGAATTTTCTTTCGTTAATTGCTGTCAGCAAAGTATTGAGAATTGCCGGGCCAGCTTTCCATATTTCATCAAGAAAGACAATTTCAGTTTCAGGTAAATAGCCGGTAGTCAGTCGCTGATAACGTCCTTCTTCTTTCAATGCCTGAATAGAAAGAGGACCGAAAATTTCTTCGGGAGTGGAGAAACGGGTCATCAGATACTCAAATGCTCTGGCATCACGAAACGCAAATTTTAATCGGCGGGCTATCAGACTTTTTGCGATCCCTGGGGGACCAAGCAGGAAAACGCTTTCCCCGCACAGTGCAGCTAGCAGGCATAAACGAATCGTCTGTTGTCTTTCATACAGACCACTCTCCAGATAGTTACTTAAACAAGCTATTTTTTCCGCTAATCGCATAATTCGTACCAATATTATCTGTTGGGATAAATAAAATCTAATCACTTTTCTTCATAGATTTTAATCATCATTTATTGATGAATACTATATTTACCTTAAAAATCGATTCAGCGTCAAATATTCAATAAGTTAACGTTTATTTTTGGTTTTTTTATTGTCGAAACGTTATCGATAACGATCACACTTTTGTATTATTAATGTTGCATTTTAAATGTTACTTTCTATATTACTTTAATAGCGAAACGTTTCGCTAATGGAATAAAAAAATGAAAAAAGGTGTATTACTTAATTCTGAAATTTCAGCCGTAATTTCTCGGCTGGGGCACACTGACCAGATTACAATTGGTGACATTGGGTTACCAATTCCTTCTTCAGCCCAGCGGATTGATTTAGCGCTAACCCAGGGTATTCCTAGTTTTATATCCGTTCTTAATGTTGTGACACAGGAAATGCAGGTTGAAGCTGCATTTTTAGCAGAGGAGATCATTATCTATAATCCTTTGATATATAAGTTAATATTAACTCAGATTAAGGAACTGGAAGAACAACAAGGGAATTCAATTATTATGAAATATATCAGTCATAATATATTGAAAGAGAAAATGAAATATAGCCGAGCGATGATTCGTACTGGAGAGAATTCTCCTTATGCCAATATCATCCTTTGTGCTGGTGTGACTTTCTGAGGTGGTTATGCGACCTGCACTGGAATTAAAAGGAATTAGTAAGTCTTTTCCTGGTGTTAAAGCATTATCCGGTGCGGCACTACGTGTTTATCCGGGTAAAGTCATGGCATTGGTAGGGGAGAATGGTGCAGGTAAATCCACGATGATGAAAGTATTGACCGGAATATATACCAAAGATACAGGCACAATTCATTATTTGGGAAAAGAAGTGATTTTTTCTGATCCTAAATCCTCTCAGGACGCGGGTATTGGGATTATTCATCAAGAATTAAATCTTATTCCTCAACTGACTATTGCTGAAAATATTTTCCTGGGGCGTGAATTCGTCAATAAATTTGGCGCCATTGACTGGAAAAAAATGTATCAGGAAGCCGATCGCCTTTTAAAAAAGTTGAATTTAAGTTACAGCAGTCACTGGCAGGTAGCTGAACTTTCTATCGGTGATCAGCAAATGATTGAGATTGCTAAAGTGCTGAGTTTTGAATCCAAAGTTATCATTATGGATGAACCAACTGATGCATTGACTGATACAGAAACTGAATCATTGTTTAACGTAATACGTGAACTGACATCGCAGGGGTGCGGTATTGTTTATATCTCTCATCGTCTGAAAGAAATTTTTGAAATTTGCGATGATGTTACGGTATTCCGTGATGGGCAATTTATTGGTGAAAAGCCGGTAAAACAGTTAAAAGAAGAGACTCTGATTGAAATGATGGTTGGGCGAAAACTGGAAGAGCAATATCCTCGCCTAAATTTGCCTCGTGGCAAGAAGCGGTTTGAAGTTAAGCAAATTTCGGGTCCCGGTGTGACAAATGTTAGCTTTTCTCTTTATAGCGGAGAAATTTTGGGTATATCGGGGTTGATGGGGGCTGGCCGCACTGAATTAATGAAAATTATTTATGGTGCGTTGCCAAAAACTCAAGGACAAATCACTCTGGATGGGACGCCTGTTGTAACCCGTAATCCTCAGGACGGATTAGCTTGTGGGATTGTTTATATTTCAGAAGATCGGAAGTGTGATGGATTGGTTTTGGGTATGTCAGTTAAAGAGAATATGTCTCTTACCGCTTTACATTATTTTAGTTATAAATCAGGAGGCCTGAATCATAAAAAAGAGCAGCAGGCAGTCAATGACTTTATCAAATTATTTAATATCAAAACACCTTCAATGGAACAGTCGATTGGCCTGCTTTCTGGCGGTAATCAGCAAAAAGTGGCAATTGCTCGTGGATTAATGACCAGACCAAAAATTCTTATCTTGGATGAGCCGACTCGGGGAATCGATGTCGGTGCAAAAAAAGAAATTTATCAACTCATTAATCAGTTCAAAAAAGAAGGTTTGAGTATCATCCTTGTTTCTTCTGAAATGCCGGAAGTGATAGGAATGAGTGATCGTATTTTGGTTATGTATGAAGGTCATATCAGCGGAGAGTTTTTTGCTGAACAGGCAACTCAGGAAATTTTGATGGCGGCGGCTGTTGGCAAACAATATGGAGCAATTCGGGAGTAATTCAGTATGAATTCTAACATATCACCGACATCTAAGCGTTGGTTTATTAAAGAGTGGCTACTGAAGCAAAAGTCATTGATTGCGTTGTTAGTATTGATAGCCGTAGTTTCTTCTCTTAGCCCAAATTTTTTCACGTTAAATAACTTGTTTAATATTCTGCAACAGACATCGGTCAATGCCATTATGGCAGTTGGGATGACATTGGTTATTTTAACATCGGGTATTGATCTGTCTGTTGGTTCATTGCTTGCATTGACAGGCGCAGTAGCAGCTTCATTGGTTGGTATGGAAGTTAATGCGCTAGTGGCTGTAGTGGGTGCTTTGGCTTTAGGTACTGCAATTGGTGCTTGTACAGGAATAATTATTGCTAAAGGTAAAGTACAGGCTTTTATTGCCACTTTGGTCATGATGTTACTACTTCGTGGAATAACCCGCGTCTACACTGATGGTAGCCCAATAAATACAGGATTTAGTAATAATGCGGATCTGTTTGGCTGGTTTGGTATTGGTCGTCCATTGGGAATTCCTACTCCAATATGGCTGATGTTGATAGTTTTTGTTATTGCTTGGTATCTCCTGCACCACACTCGTTTAGGTCGTTATATTTATGCTCTGGGTGGTAATGAATCGGCTACCCGTTTGTCTGGTATTGGTGTTGATAAAATCAAGATTATCGTTTACGCCTTATGCGGTTTACTGACGGCATTAGCAAGTATTATTGAAGTAGCTCGTCTTTCTTCTGCTCAACCAATGGCGGGGAGTGGTTATGAATTGGATGCTATTGCTGCTGTCGTTTTGGGCGGAACCCGCCTGGCTGGTGGTAAGGGATTAATTACCGGGACTTTGATTGGTGCGCTAATTCTCGGTTTTTTAAATAATGGCTTAAATTTATTAGGTATTTCTTCTAACTACCAGATGATTGTTAAAGCAAGTGTAATATTGTTGGCCGTTATGGTTGATAACAAAAGTGGTAAATAACCTCATCCTATAGGAAATAAAACAATGAGAATGAAGAAATTAGTCACAATTTTATCTGCTGTTGCACTAGGCGCGACTATAAGTGTAAATGCGTTAGCGAAAGATACTATCGCGTTAGTCATTTCTACACTAAATAATCCATTTTTTGTCGCCATGAAAGAGAGTGCTCAAAAAGAGGCGGATAAATTGGGTTATAGCCTAATTGTGCTGGATTCTCAGGATAACCCAGCGAAAGAATTAGCCAATGTTCAGGATTTGACGGTACGTGGTACTAAACTAATGCTGATTAACCCAACTGATTCTGATGCTGTAGGTAATGCCATTATCATAGCTAACAATGCGAAAATTCCGGTAATTACTCTCGATCGGATAGCGAATAAAGGTACGGTTGTCAGCCATATTGCTTCTGATAACCGTCTGGGCGGTAAAATAGCGGGTGATTTTATTGCTGAAAAATTAGGGAATGAAGCCAACATTATTCAGTTAGAAGGTATTACAGGCACTTCTGCTGCCCGTGAACGTGGTGACGGATTTAATAAAGCAGCACAAGAACATAAGTTTAATGTGCTGGCTAGTCAGCCTGCTGATTTTGACCGTACCAAGGGTTTGAATGTTATGCAGAACCTACTGACAGCTTATCCGGTTATACAAGCTGTATTTGCTCAGAATGATGAGATGGCATTGGGGGCTTTGCGTGCTTTACAGACAGCAGGCAAAAGAGGTGTATTAGTTGTTGGCTTTGATGGCACGGAAGAGGGCATTAAAGCTGTTCAAGGTGGGAAATTAGGAGCGACAATCGCTCAACGTCCTGACCAGATTGGTATCATTGGCATTCAGACAGCAGACAAGGTGCTGAAAGGCGAAAAAGTTGATGCTGTTATTCCTGTAGAACTGGAGCTGGTTATTAAAAAATAAATCGATATTACTGTGCTGTTGCTAATTGATGGTAACAACATTATAGAAAAGGAATAGATTTAATGGGTACAGCAAAACTCGCAGTGCTTGGCAGCATTAACGCTGACCATATTTTGAATCTTAAATCGTTCCCTCGTCCGGGTGAAACGGTGATCGGGAAACAATACCAGATTGCTTTTGGTGGTAAAGGTGCTAATCAGGCGGTAGCAGCAGGTCGCAGTGGTGCTGATATTACATTTATTGCTTGTGTCGGTGAGGACGATATTGGTTCCCGTATTTGCCGGCAGTTAGCGATGGATAATATTAAAACTTCTGGCATTGAAGTTATTGAAGGGGAAACAACCGGTGTAGCGCTGATTTTCGTTAATCAGCAAGGTGAAAATGTTATTTGTATCAATATGGGGGCTAATGCTGCACTGACACCGAAATATTTCTATCGCTACCAAAATATTATTGAAGAGGCGGATGCATTATTAATGCAACTTGAGTCTCCATTAGAAACTGTACAACTTGCCGCAGAGATAGCTAAACAAAATAATACGAAAGTAATACTTAATCCGGCGCCGGCACAAAAATTATCTGATCAATTGCTCTCTCTGGTGGATATTATTACTCCGAATGAAACTGAAGCTGAATACCTGACTGGAATTACAGTAAAAGATGATTTAGGTGCGGAAAAAGCGGCTCAGATATTGCATGATAAAGGTATTGCAACAGTCATTATCACATTGGGTAGCCGTGGAGTATGGTTGAGTGAAAAAGGTCAGAAAGGAGAAATTGTTCCGGGATTTAAAGTGAAAGTTGTAGATACTATTGCGGCGGGAGATACTTTCAATGGCGCGTTCGTGGTAGCTTTGCTGGAAGGAAAAACAATGTTATCTGCGGTACGGTTTGCCCACTCTGCTGCTGCAATAGCGGTAACCCGTCGGGGAGCTCAGCCTTCTATCCCGTGGCGAAATGAAATTGATGCATTTTTAACTGAACAGGACTGACTGTGGCTACAATGAAAGATGTTGCCCGTTTTGCAGGCGTCTCCACATCAACTGTATCTCATGTTATTAACAATAACCGCTATGTCAGTGATGGTGTAAAAAAGAAAGTTAATGATGCTATTGAGCAACTAAATTATGCTCCGTCAGCGCTTGCACGAAGTCTTAAAATCAAGCAGACCAAAACTATTGGTATGTTGGTAACAACCAGTAATAACCCCTTTTATGCTGAAATTGTAAGAGGAGTTGAAAGAAACTGTTATGAACGTGGTTACAGCCTTATCTTGTGTAATACAGAGGGTGATGCCAAACGGATGGATTACAGTATGGAAACGTTGCTGCAAAAGCGAGTAGATGGGCTGCTGATCATGTGTACTGAGAACCAGCACAATTCTTGTAATGTTTTACGTCGTTATCCTCCTGTACCGATGGTCATGATGGATTGGTCTCCATTTGATATTATTAGCGATGTTATTCAAGATAACTCCTTGTTGGGAGGGGAGATAGCCACCAATTACCTCATTAGCTGTGGTTTTAAGAAAATAGCCTGTATTGCAGGTCCGCAAGATAAAACGCCTGCTAGCTATCGGTTGGAAGGATATAAAAAGGCAATGGCAGACGCTGGCCTTGTTATACCTGAAGGGTATGAAATTTATAGTGATTTTGAATTTTCTGGTGGTTTTGAATCAATGCAAAAATTGCTGCAACATCCAGAACTACCTGAAGCTGTTTTTGCTGGCAATGATGCAATGGCTGTTGGCGCTTATCAGGCTCTTTATCAAGCAGGGCTTTCTGTGCCGGATGATATCTCTATCATTGGTTATGATGATATCGACTTGGCCCCTTATATGATCCCACCTTTAACAACCATTCATCAGCCAAAAGATGAATTGGGAAAACTGGCTGTTGATACTTTGCTTTATCGGATGGATAACCCAGAGAGTGATTCTAAGTTGTTAGTATTAACTCCAACATTGATTGAGCGTAACTCAGTTTCCCGTTCTTAAGTATTCTGTTTCTTATTTGTTGATCATATTGTCGCCATCTTCCTTATGTAATAACAGGAAGGTGGAAGACGAGAGTAAAGTAATTATTCCCACTGTAATAAAAGTGTTGTGGAAGTTATCGACGATTGTTCCATAAGGTATGGACTCATAGAACCGGAGGATAGCGGCACTTGCTGCAACACCGAAACTAATAGACAACT
The DNA here is from genome assembly GCF_040256935.1 of Photorhabdus viridis. NCBI lineage: Bacteria > Pseudomonadati > Pseudomonadota > Gammaproteobacteria > Enterobacterales > Morganellaceae > Photorhabdus > Photorhabdus viridis. Next base: position 2,176 of record NZ_JBEJZY010000055.1, on the reverse strand, counting down.
GCTGAGTTACCGCCAATAAACTATTTCCTGAGCTGGCATTGTTATCAGTCAGATCAGCCAGAGTAATGGTATTCATTGAAGTAAATTGAATGGATACTGCCATACCTAGTAAAAATAGTGGGATAACTAAAAGAATGGCGGACATTTCTGGTGATTGCAGTGAAAATTGAGAAATTATTAATCCGATAATGATGGTTATGCTAACCAGAGTCTTACGATAACTAAAGCGAGTCAATACATTTGTTACAAAAGACTTGGCTATAATAGAACCGATAGCTGTTGGTGCCATCATCATTCCTGCAATGACTGCGGAATAGCCAAATCCAATTTGTAGCATCAGAGGCATCAGAAAAGGAATACACCCAGTTCCCAAGCGTGTAACAATATTACCAATAATACCGATAGAAAATGTGCGAGTACGGAATAACTTCAGACTGATAAGTGGTTGAGGGTGTTTTTTGGCATGTATCAGGTAACCAAATAGTATCATAAAACCGCCGACCATAACTGTGGAAGGTATATACCCTGGTAACGAACTCTCTCCCAGTAAATCCAAACTAATGGAAACCGTAACTAAACTCAGTCCAAAAAGTATGAAACCAAAAAAATCGAATGAACGCTTTGGCATTGTGAAATTAGGCATATGCTTTTTAGCATAAATAATTCCCAATAAACCAATTGGAATATTGATAATAAATATCCAATGCCAGGTAGCATAAGTGACTAATAACCCACCAAGCATAGGACCAAGAATTGGCCCTACTAACCCTGGCATGGTGACAAAATTCATAACGGGTAAAAGTTCACTGCGTGGGTATGCGCGTAATAAAGCAAGGCGGGCAACTGGCATCATCATTGCACCACCAATTCCCTGAATTATTCGGGAAATAACTAGAAAAGCCAAATTACCTGACAAAGCACAGGCTAGGGAGCCTAAAGAAAATAAGGATACAGCAAAAATAAATACCCGGCGGGTACCAAAACAATCTGCTAGCCAGCCGCTGACTGGAATTAGCAAAGCAACAGTTAAAGTATAGCTGACAACAGCAGATTGCATTGCCAGAGGTGAGTGTTCGAGGCTTTCAGCAATAGCGGGCAATGCTGTATTGAGAATTGTTGCATCTAAAGCTTGCATAAAAAAAGCTATTGCAGCAATCCAGGGTAGCCCCGCCATATTACGAGGGGTTTTTACCATTAATCGTCCTGCTATGTTTATCTAACCAATGTTTGATTAGATATTAATCTAACACATTACTATATAAGATTATTCATGTTCTGTTAATAACTTTTGGCAAGCGAGAAGTGCTCTGCGACTGTCACCTTTGATGATTGAATCAACAATTGTTTTATGAGCTTCCAGTTGCACAACTTTGTCGGAAATAATAGCTTCGAAATAGTTCTGATAAACTGGACGAAATAAGTTGGCAAAAGAGCCTAAAAACGGATTTCCACAGGATTTATAGATAGTGTGGTGAAACTGGTAATCAATGTCTATCCATTTTTCCCGGTTGAAGTTTTCTTTCAGCAGATACATTTCATTTATGAGTTGTAGAAGCTGCTTTTTTTGCTCTTGTGTGGCATTTTTTGCAGCAAGAAAGCAAGTTTGTGGTTCTATTGCCAATCTCACTATATGGAAGTGTTCAATCACCTGGTCAAGATTATCACGATTCATCCACCACTTTAATAAATCCTGATCAAGGAAATTCCAGTGAATAGTTGGCATTATGCGGGTACCAATCCGTGGACGAGGTAATAGCATACCTTTGGCTGCAAGTATTTTTATCGCTTCGCGAACAGAAGTCCTGCTGACGTCGAACTGTTCAGCAAGTTCTATTTCACCAGGGAGGATGGTTTCAGTTTTATATTCACCAGACAAAATCTGTTGTCCGATTTTTTCAGCTAAAAGATAAGAGAGGTTTTTCTGGGAAGCCTTTCTTTGTTCTTTAAATTGCATAGTAGATTTGAACCTTTTCCCATATTTATCCATTTATACTACTTTAATTTGGGAGTAATTACTGTCGATGACATCCATTTTGTGTAAAAAAAAGACAAAAATACGCATTTTGTTGAAAAAAACCGCGAACAAAAGTTTTTTTTAAATAAACGCTTGCCAGCGGCGAAGAACACCCTATAATGCGCCACCACTGACCGACACAACGCTGACAAAGCGTGTGAG
>NZ_JBEJZY010000054.1:0-29676 GCF_040256935.1 Photorhabdus viridis | reverse complement strand
GTGAAGACGTTCAAGTTTGATTTTTTGTTCTGATGTAATAAATATTTTCATAGCGAGGATAATGATCTCCATTTCGGATAAAATCAAGCATCTTCAATGATTACGGGTATAAGCAGAGGTTGAATATGATTGAATTTATTTCTTGTACTAAAAAGAGGCAAGGTATTAATCCGATTATGATGGATGATTGCACTTGCTATATTTTAAGTCCTACGTTCCATAACCATATCGAGTCATTATCATGAGCTGGCCTATTCCTGAAATACCTGAACTTAAACCAGTAGCGCCTTTACGCTATAAAATATGGTTTGTCATTTTGCTTTTAATACTGGTTGTCGGCACATTTGTTTATGCTTTTCTCAAAGACACGACCGATTTCGTTCACGCGGTGCTGAACCGCTATGAGCGATATTGTACGGCAGCATACGCTTGGGAAGCCGCCAGTGCTGAAACCCATTTCCAGTGGCAGCAATGAGCAGAAAACAACTGGCTGTGGTCAGTAATATTATTTTGACGCCTGAACAGCAAGGCATGGCTTCACTATTAAGTGATTCGTCTGAGGGTAGCGCAGTACTCTATTTAATGACGAAGGAATTACATCGATGAAAAAAATAACTTTAATGCTGTTAATGATAGGAGTGTCTTTTAATCTTTATAAATCATGGTCTTTTCTTATAAAAGCGGCCCATAAATTGCTGGAATGAGCCGTAAAGGGAATTGAGCTAATCTGTTTATATTCTCTTGAGATTAGTGTTTAAGTATTGTACCCCTATTGGTTGGGGCTTTTAGTAGATCATATTTTTCTCTATTCCTGTAATTTTTTCTGGGAAGTTTTTAGCCAAGGTTGGCCTACATCTAATGTGTGTCTACAACATAATTAACTTTAATTTCTTTGTGAATCTCAATAGATGGGTTGTCTACTATACTAGCTGAGATAGTAGCATTTGTACCATTATGATTGGGGTGATAATGAGTGCCAATATTCGTCCATGATTCCACTGTGTAAAGAGGTGCATAAAGCTGAACTTTTTTAACAGTTTCAGGATAATTTAGTGTGACGTATTCTGGTGTAACTTGTAATTTATCGCTGCTTGTTTTCACATGTATAGTACATGGCAAGTAATCTTTATCTATCACTGATACAGATATGTGATAATAGCTATCATCAGTTGTCATCGAGTTAGGAACATTCTCGAATATTAAAATGGAATTCGGATCCACGAACGGTGTAAAGGAGAAACTCTTTCTGTCAGTTGCATCCGGAGTAATATCGTTCGGGTGTGCTACACTGAGCTTAACAGTTTCTCCTTCTGGTTTTTTGTCGTAAAAGTTGACTGTCGCTTTACCGTCATCGGAATTAGTTTCTGAAGTTTTCTTCTGTGAGCCATCATCAAAATAGGCTGAGCCCGTTAAGGTAAATACAATTTGACCGGCACAAGGAGCGTCATTACAGCGCAAAATCGCTGTTGCCTGGTTTAAACTCTTCCCATCTGCTGGTTTATTATCTGTATCTTTGGTTAATGAAATAGAATAGCGTACTGTCTCAAGCATGGATGTTTGCTTTTTGTAGGAGTCTTTTCCGCCAGTGTGAGTATCATCTTCTATTTTATTTACTGTCAGTATAGTATTTTGTTTTTCGGATTGTTCGTTCCCGGTTTTTTTCATGGCGCATACCTTGTGTTATACATAGGATATTTTAATTAGAGATAAGACATCAATTGACTAACATTAATGCAAAAAACTTTCTTCAATATAAAAATACTAGTAACCGTCGTCATGTGTCAAGGACATTATTGTAGTTATGATAACTTAAGAATAAATCTTATATTGGTGTATCCTTGCCTGATCTTAGGATTAACTATTATCGAAGATGAATTGTTTTATTCTTTATAATATTCTCTGTACCGATATGGCGACGAAAAAACAAGATCTCACATTTTTAGCATGGATATTATGGGTAAAAAACCAGAGCGGGAACTGACTTTTTATGAAACTTTTCATCATTAAAATGATCTGATCGTCATCTTTCATAAAAAAGTAATTTTGACGATAGCTATTTTAAACTATATCAATGACATACCCGATCCACTTGCTGACATTAATAAAAAACATGAATTAATGGATGTCATTTTTCTGGTCTTTATCAAACAACATACGAGACTTAAAGACAGTCAGGCATCAAAACGCCGGAGAGCAGCATGGTCAGGAGAATTCCGCCGCAAACTTATCTTTGATTGAATTATAAGCGAAGTGGAATCCCGTCCTACTATCTGATATGCCTATACATAAAATCGAATTTCAATTTTCTGGAAAATTGTAGTAGATGGGTCGCCTAATATACTAGCAGAGATAGTGGCATTGACATGAGGGCTAACTGAATCCACGGTCGAAAATTCTGCAAACGAAAATTCCGTAAACAAAGGTGCTTCAAGACTAATCGAAGCCTTTCCATCGTTTCCTACATCAATTGTTTTTGGTGTAACGTATAAGTAGTAAGGATAGTCTGTATCCACATGTAGAGTACATGGCAAGCGGCTTTTATCTCTTACCGATATAGATATTTGAGTAGGGCCAGCCCCTGTCATTATATGGTCAGGGACGTTATTGAACGTTAAAATTGAGTATGGTGTAAAGGAGAAATTCTTTCTGTCAGTTGCATCCGGAGTAATATCGTTCGGGTGTGCTACACTGAGCTTAACAGTTTCTCCTTCTGGTTTTTTGTCGTAAAAGTTGACTGTCGCTTTACCGTCATTGGAATTAGTTTCTGAAGTTTTCTTCTGTGAGCCATCATCAAAATAGGCTGAGCCCGTTAAGGTAAATACAACTTGACCGGCACAAGGAGCGTCATTACAGCGCAAAATCGCTGTTGCCTGGTTTAAACTCTTCCCATCTGCTGGTTTATTATCTGTATCTTTGGTTAATGAAATAGAATAGCGTACTGTCTCAAGCATGGATGTTTGCTTTTTGTAGGAGTCTTTTCCGCCAGTGTGAGTATCATCTTCTATTTTATTTACTGTCAGTATAGTATTTTGTTTTTCGGATTGTTCGTTCCCAGTTTTTTTCATGGCGCATACCTTGTGTTATACATAGGATATTTTAATTAGAGATAAGACATCAATTAACTAACATTAATGCAAAAAACTTTCTTCAATATAAAAATAGTAGTAGCCGTCGGCATGTGTCAAGGACATTATTGTAGTTATGATAACTTAAGCATAAATCTTATATTGGTGTATCCTTGCCTGATCTTAGGATTAACTACTATCGAAGATAAACTGATTATTATTTGTAATATCTTATGTGCCGATATAGCTACTCCTGCTCCCGCTGTACTTTGGTCTGCCCTAGTTTAATATGTCAGTATTGTTAATTGTGAATAAACATTTTCATCCCTATATTATTTATCTTTTCATAATCATGACTTACGATCTGTTTTTATCAAAGCGGCCCATAAATTGCTGGAATGAGCCGTAAAGGGAATTGAGCTAATCTGTTTATATTCTCTTGAGATTAGTGTTTAAGTATTGTACCCCTATTGGTAGGGGCCTAACAGGTCTGTAAATAAAAAATCATATTCTTTCCAGTATTTTTTTTGTTATTAAAATATAAGTCATAACTATTTTTCATTCTCAATTAGACAAAGGGGCTGTGTACAAGGTGGTAGATAGCCAGATACTTGCTGTGATGAACATAATAATAACAACGAACTTGATAGAGCGCCAATAAGGTGGTTTTTGGACTGTGCTGGCGGGTACAGGTAATTCGGTATTTTCTGACCGATTATTATCCTGTTCGTTCAAGTCATCATCCTGAAGTGGTAAGATAAAACGATAGCCCTGCCGGTATACGGTATGTATTGCTTCGTCTAACTCACAATAGCGTAATGTTCGACGTAACTTGCAGATCAATTGCAGTAAATTGGTTTCTGCCACTCCATTTTTGCGTTCAGGCCAAACCAAAGGGATAAGCTGTTCTCGACTTAACGTATTCCCTTTTGGTGCATGTTCCCACAGTGCAAGTAGTAGGCGTTTCTCTTTTTCCGTAATTATAAATATATTCTTACCATGGGCTATTTTGTTTGAATTACAGTCTAAATAAACATCTTTCGTTATTTTCAGCATAATGTAGTCTCTGTTTTAGTATTTATCTATTCGTTGTAGCCAAGAAGGAATAAATAGGCTTATGCCTATTAAAATTTATATGATTTTTACATTAATGCAAGAAAATAAATAATTTAAAATTTTCTTTTATGTTTTTCTTATATATGATTTTTAATTTTGTTTTTATAAGGATATTAAATTAAAATTAATGATAATTATTTATTTATAACTTTTATTTGTTTTTGTGATAACTATCTGTTTAGATGGGGAAAGATGAGTTTTCTATCAAGAGGTAATGGTTTTTAGGTTTGTAATAAATATTTTTATACAAATTAGTGAGTAAGCAACCACGAGTAATAATGGCCATGGATAAGGTAGAATGCTCATTAAAGTTGATGTGAAAAAAGGTTCTTGACAGGATTTGTTGTTCTAAAGTTTTAGTTAAGTCAACTGAGAGGTATTAAATTATTGTATCGAGTTGTTGTATGAAAATTGCGACAAAATAATTAATTTTGATTTTTAACTTTTATTTAAATATAGATGGTGATTATTATCCAGTTGGTAATGAGAATGTATGCTATTAAACAACTCCCATGTGATTTTTATCACATAATTAACCTGGCTGGTCAGATGATTTCACCTTGAGTTAATGAGGGTTTGAATATTAAAGCCAGGCTAATCCACCAGAATTAGGCGTGATCCCTAAGGGCGGTAGCGTACCTGAAATGATGTGTATCTTAACTCGGTTGTAAATTTAATTAACTTTTTAGAAGGAAATAACGATGTCTACAACTGCTGATCAAATTGCTGTTCAATACCCAATTCCAACCTACCGTTTTGTTGTTACTATTGGTGATGAACAAATGAGTTTCCAAAGCGTATCGGGATTAGATATTAGCTATGACACAATTGAATATCGTGACGGAGGAGGTAATTGGTTACAAATGCCTGGCCAACGTCAGAGACCAACTATTACCTTGAAGCGCGGTATCTTTAAGGGGCAATCTAAGTTATATGATTGGATTAACTCTATTTCCCTAAATCAGATAGATAAGAAAGATATTTCCATCAGTTTGACTGATGAAACGGGTTCGAATCTGCTGATCACCTGGAATATTGCTAATGCTTTCCCAGAAAAATTGACTGCGCCCAGTTTTGATGCCTCCAGTAATGAAGTGGCAATACAAGAAATGAGCCTGAAAGCCGATCGGGTGACTGTTGAATCCCATTAATACACTGTTTAGCGTCAGGAATAGTCTGGCATGTCAATACAGTACTTTTTAAAGGCGAATATTATGGAAACTTATCTTTATCCGGGTGTCTATATTGAGGAAGATACCTCATTGTCACTCTCTGTCCATACAAGTGCAACGGCGGTCCCTGTTTTTGCTGTCAAAAATGACAATTCATTACTATCAATACAGCCTTTCATCCGAATTAATAGCTGGCTAGAATATCTAACACTAAAAAGTGGGAAATTTGACTCCAACGACAAACTTGATATTTCACTACGCGCCTATTTTGTTAATGGCGGTGGATATTGTTATCTCGTCAAAACCACAGAATTAGAAGCACAAGTTCCAAAACTTGACGATGTCACATTATTGGTTGCCGCCGGAGAAGATATCAAAAATGCCGTAAGCACACTTTGTCAATCCGGCAAAGGATTATTTGCTATTTTTGATGGCCCAACCGAAGAGTTAACGTCGGATGGCAAATCCAGAGACAAGTATGACTCAAACGCTTTTGCCGCCGTTTATTACCCTTGGTTAACAGCCGATTGGGCTACTACCGATATTCCCCCAAGCGCCGCCATTGCCGGTGTCTACTGCTCCGTTGACCGTACCCGCGGTGTTTGGAAGGCGCCCGCAAATGCCATATTACAAGGCGTGGTGAAACCGAAGTTTAAAGTTACTGATGATTTGCAAGGTAGCTATAACACCGGTAAAGCCATCAATATGATCCGTGAATTTCCAAATACCGGTGTCACAGTGTGGGGAGCCAGAACACTTGAGGATAAGGATAACTGGCGTTATATCCCGGTTCGCCGCCTGTTTAACAGCGCGGAGCGGGATATTAAAAATGCCATGAGCTTCGCGGTATTTGAACCCAATAGTCAACCAACTTGGGAGCGGGTCCGTAGCGCCATTAACAACTATCTGTATAGCCTATGGCAACAGGGCGGTTTAGCAGGAACTAAACCAGATGAAGCTTACTTTGTTCGAATTGGCAAAGGAGTAACCATGACTGAGGACGACATTAATAAGGGCTGGATGATCGTCAAAATTGGTATGGCCGCTGTGCGCCCAGCGGAATTTATTATTCTGCAATTTAGCCAGTCAATTGGGCAAGCTTGATTAAGTCATGGCGGTCTGTTTAGGGCCGCTCATCATCTAAATTGGTTGAGGAAGTTATCATGCCTTCTGTCGAATACACCACACCCGGTGCTTATATTGAAGAAAATGCTTCACTGTCGTTATCAATTAACACGAGTCCAACCGCTATTCCCGTTTTTATTGGTAAGTTTTTCAAAAAAGACGGGAGCCAACCAGCAAAAGGGAGCTGTATTAGAATCGCCAATTGGTTGGATTTTACTTCGCAGTTTTTATTATCGCCTGCCGTGTCAGTACAAGCTACAAGTGGAAAAGATGAAAAAACCTATACTGCCACTGTCACAGCCACTTCTCTCAGTGCCTTTGCTGTACAACACTATTTTAATAATGGCGGCGGCGTTTGTTATGTATTGCCGTTGATAGAAACTGAACAAAGTGCTGTAACAGCAGAGTTAGCAACGCTGCCAGACCTGATTGAAAAACAACAGGAGATTACCTTATTGGTCTGCCCTGAAACGGATGAAACATTAGTAAACTGCAAAAAACAGTATGTGTACAATAACATTAATCTTTTGTTGCAGGACAAAGTCGATTATTTCCTGATTGCTGATAGTAAAGATGGAATAGAGCAATCCTCGACCCAGCCGGATAAAACGGCGGTTTATTACCCTGATTTAGTGACCTCTTTTACTTATAGCAAACCGGAGGATACTGATATTGTGCTGAGTGGTTATACGGATGTGACTACCTTGGCCCAACTGCAAGCTGCTTCACCAGAGGAATATACTAAAGCTAAGAAAGCAGTCGATGATGAATGGGCAAAAGCTAAAATACCAACAACACCTATTACCTTACCCCCAAGTGCTGCCGTCGCCGGTGCTTATGCGGCAACGGATGCCAGCCGTGGTGTTTGGCAAGCGCCAGCTAATGTGGCATTGAGTAATGCGACACCGCGTATCGCAATCACGGATGAGGGGCAAAGCACTATGAATACAGCGGGCATTAATGCTATCCGTTATTTTACCGGCAAAGGCACGCTGATTTGGGGAGCTCGAACGTTAGATAAAACGGACAATTGGCGCTACATCCCGGTACGTCGTTTATTTAATAGCGCAGAACGCGATATCAAGCAGGCGATGCAATTTGCCGTCTTTGAACCCAATAGCCAGCCAACTTGGGAGGCAGTGCGTAATGCCATCAATAACTACCTCTATAACCTGTGGCAACAGGGGGGGTTAGTGGGAACTAAGCCAGATGAAGCCTATTTTGTTCAGGTGGGTAAAGGCGTCACCATGAACGAGGACGACATTAATAATGGCCGGATGAAAGTCAAAGTTGGTATGGCCGCTGTGCGCCCGGCAGAATTTATTATTTTGCAGTTTACCCAGAACGTTGGGTAATAAGACTCATCTCTGTGAAGCGAAATAGCACCTACGGGCGCTATTTCCCACAACATATGAAGGTGTGATTATGATGGAGATGAATTTTCCAGGTGTCCAGTTTTCAGACATCCCATTAAGTCGAGTGCAAGCAGATATCCCTACTGCGGCGCCGGTATTTATCGGTTATTGCGAAAAGGGTAAAGCAAATACGCTCTATACCATTACGGATTGGATTGATTATCAGCATCAGCTCGGTCTTTATGATCAATCCCAACGTAGTATTTTGGCTTATGCCATGCGGCATTACTTTGATAATGGTGGCGGAGCGTGTTTTGTGCTCTCTCTGGGGCCTTATTCGGTGGTGAGCAAACAAGCATTCAGTTCGGCGTTGGTTGATGAAAAGGTGAAGCAATTAATCTCGGCAGAACCCGCGATCACGCTGGTGGCGGCGCCGGATCTGAGGTTGTTGGGAGACGAAGATGGCGCTGAAAAAGATTGGTTGTCATGCTGGCAAGCATTGTTAACTATCTGCCAGCAGCGGAGCGGGTTGTTTGCAATATTGGATACACCCGAAACGGCGGCTACGGTAGTCAGAATTGCGCAGGACATTGAGAAGAGTTCTCAAGGTATGTTTATGTCAGGGGCGGGGTATTGGCCCTATCTGGAAACGAGCTACATGCAAAATAATGGTGATTTAAATTCGCCGTATGTTGTGGTGCCTCCGTCGGCAGCGATTGCAGCAGTGTATCAACATGTTGATCGTGAACAGGGTATCTGGACTGCGCCAGCGAATATAGCGCTGGCCGAAGTGGTCAGACCGACTCAGTCTTATCAGGCAGGGTTATCGCTGTTTAATAACTCAGGTGTTTCCCTGAATGTTATCCGCAGCTTTCCTGGTCGCGGTGTGCGGGTTTGGGGCGCACGTACCTTGTGTTCTGCCAATAGAGGGGTGAACACGCCCTGGGTGTATATCCAACGCCGTCGCTTAGTTTCTTATATTGAAGCCAATCTGAGTGAAATTGCGCGCTTTGTAGTATTTGAACCCAATAATGAGATCACTTGGTTGAAACTCAAAGGACAGGCATCCACTTGGCTACGTGAACTATGGCGACAAGGCGCGCTTTTTGGTCAACAGGAAAGTGAAGCTTTTCAATTATTTTTGGGTCAGGGTGAAACCATGACTCAGGATGATATTCATGCTGGCCGATTAATTATGCGTGTTTCCCTGGCATTACTGTCACCGGCTGAGTTTATTGACTTGAACCTGCAATTTACCACTAGTGAAAGTAATACCCGGCAACAAGCTTGGGTATTGAACCGGGGGGAATTCTGATGAGTATCGTATCTGAAATATTTGAACCCTCAGTATCGCACCGCTTTATGGCGACCTTCTTCTTTGGCGGCATTATCCCCAGCCCGGTAGATATTTATTTTCAGCAGATTTCAGGTTTGAGCCGGGAATTAAATGTCAGTACTTATCGTGAGGGAGGCGACAATAGCAGTAACTTATACCTGCCGGAAAATATTCAGCACGGATCGTTAGTTTTGCAGCGGGGTGTGATGGCCATCAGTCCGTTAACGTTAAATTTCAATCAGGTGCTGAGTGGTATTTCATCAAGCTATTTAAATGTTGTTGTCATGCTGATGAATCACCTTTCATTACCGGTATGCAGTTGGGTTATCAGTAAAGCGTTACCGGTGAAATGGAGTACCAGCGATCTGGATGCTAACAGTAACAGCATTTTGCTTAATACCCTGGAGCTACGTTACCGGGATATGCACTGGATGGGGATAAAAGCATGACTATTGAGATCAAAGAATTGGTGATCCAGGCGCGGGTCACCTCTCCGGAAACCGTGGCATCACCTCCGGTAGCGACCTTATCTCAACTGGGATATCGGGAGCAGGCTCGGTTGATTGATGAAATTACCCGAGCGGTACTGGAAAAACTGCGTGATGAGCAGAGGAGGTGCTAATGGGACTTTTAGATATCGGGCTGGCAAAACTGACTATCACGGCATTTAGTGACCGGGAGATGAAAAGGAAGAAGGGCGAAATCAGGGCAATGTATAACCCTGATAGCATTCAGCTAAATTATCATACTGATTTTACAGAAGATTTATTTATAAATCGTGATAAAGAAGTCAGTAAATATCAAAAAGTGCGTCCGGGGGGATTAAGTTTAGAACTGCTGTTTGATGCTCGTTTACCGGGCAATACGGCGTCATTGGATAACCAACTGGCTAACTTACGCAGTTTGTGTTGCGAAGTGGATAACGCAAATAACGAACCCCAGTTTTTGCAGGTCAGATGGGGCAAGATGAACTGGAATGGCAATGGCTATTTTGCCGGGCGTATGGCTAATTTAGTCGTGAATTATACCTTGTTTGACCGTGATGCGACACCTTTGCGGGCTAAAGCAACATTATCGTTAACGGCTGATGAGAGTCTGGAAGTGCAGCAGACATCATTCAATCCCAATATAGCGGATATGAATATAGTCAGTGTGCCTGATGTCAGCTCGTTGGCATTGATTGCCGCTTCTCAGGAGGTAGATTATTTGACTTTGGCTGTCACCAATGACCTTAATAATTTGGACGATATCCAGCCTGGGAAAACATTAATCGTGAACCAAGGAAGTGCATCATGAGCCCGGTTAACCCCAGTGCATCGTCGTTGAAGCTGGTGCTGTGGGTGGGAGGAAAAAAATTAACCGCATTAGCGCCGTTGTTGATCGAAATTCAGGCCGAAGTCAATCGTATCCCAAGCGCTAAACTGGTATTGAATACTGAGGGTAATACGCTTGCACAGCTTGATGCTGAAACAGAAAAGGAAGTCTCGCTTTGTATGCCGGGCAGTACATTGCGTGTGGACGCTAAGTCGGGGCAAACCTTGTTTAGCGGCATTGTCATGAATCAATCACTGCGCTTACAAAAAGGTCGCTCAGAGTTAACACTGATGGTGGTTCATCCTCTGAAACGTTTAACCGCCTCGTTACGTAGCCAAGTTTTTATGGATGAAAAAGAAGGGGATGTATTACGTGAATTGTGTTCCGCGCAGAACATCAAGGTTAATAAGCTGGCAGGGATGCATGTCACCCATCCGCAGATGGTGCAATTTACTTGTTCTGATTGGCAATTTATCACTGCCCGTTTACGCGCTAACGGTGTTTGGTTGATCCCTGAATTGGATGGTATCAGTGTAATAAAACCCGCATTGTCCGGGCATGCTGACCATATCCTTGATAACAAGAGTAAACAAGGGGTGGGTATTGAAGAAGCCGAGTGGCGATTTACCTGTCAGGAACAACCAAAACAATTAGCTGTATCGGCGTGGGATATACAGGAACAAGCTATGTCACGCATCAAGACGCCGACATTGATATCTCTGGGGAATGAGGCCCTCGATCCGAAGAAGTTAGCCACGTTGAATAATAGTACCTGGCTCTTGGCGAGTAGTCAGTCATTAGCTGAGGAAGAGCGGTCTGCACTGGCGGATGGGCGTTGGTTGGCACAGCAGGCGGCAGGGATCCAAGGGCGTTTTACCGTAGAAGGCAATGCAGCATACCAACTGGGCCAAACATTAAAAGTATCAGGTTTTGGCGCCTCTTTTGATGGTTCTGCCCTAATCACCGGAGTACAGCACCATATGAGTAAGGGGGTCTGGCGTACCACTCTGCTGATTGGTCAGCCGTTATTACAGGATGTGGATGCGGATTTAGTTCCCCGTGTTTCTGGTGTGCTGACGGGGGTGGTCGCGAGCTATCAAGAAGATCCGGCCAGACTTAACCGATTGCGGGTCAAAGTGCCGGAGTTAATGCAGGATGACAAGCCATTGTGGGCGCGTTTTTCCACACCTTATGCCAGTAAAGAGAGCGGATTGTGTTTCTATCCTGAAGCGGGGGATGAAGTTGTTGTCGCTTTTCTTGCCGATGATCCTTGTTATCCGGTGATCCTCGGCGCCATGCATAACCCGAAAAACCCACCGCCATTCCCGCCGAGCGCGGAAAACAGTCGAAAAGGAATTGTGTTCGGCCCGGGCGATAACAAGCAGCAGCTGATGTTTGATCATCAACAAGGTAGCGCCACGCTGCAAGTGGGCAAAGATAGCCTGACGTTGCATCAGGGTGTACAGCTTAACAGTGAACAGGATGGGGTGCTCTCAGCGAAAAATCTGACGCTAGAATCGAAGCAACAAATCGGGATATCAGGTAATAGCGGTGTAAAAATTAAAGGCGCTAAAGTTGATTTAACCAATTAACGGATGACTCAGATCCGCTGACAACCGGTTATCAGAGGTGAAGATGAATAACAATCTCACGAAGGTTTATGGCCGTGGCTGGGCATTTCCCCCCAGTTTTACTCTGTTGCACGGCGTACAAATGGCTGAGGGCCAGGAAGATGTGCACCAGAGTTTACGTATCCTATTCAGTACTCAGCCGGGGGAACGCATTATGCGTTCAGACTATGGTTGCGATTTACAGAGTTATATGTTTACCAACATCCGGGAAGAATTGCTGGCGCAGGTGAAAACCACCATCAATGATGCCATGTCGCGCTACGAACCACGGGCGGTAGTTGACAACGTACAGGTGGTACAACAGCGGCAAAATCCCAATTTATTACAAATACAGGTGACTTACCGGTTGCGTGGCAGCGATATCGTTCAGCAGCTGAAAGGGCAGTTAGATATTGGTGATGGCCGGGGCGTGGGGGTGATATGAGCGACATTATTATTGTTGATGGTGATCAACTGCAATTTGAACCGATGTTTGGTAATCGGCAAGTGATGCCGACCGGTCCGACAATCATTCACGGCAGTGGTCAATTAACGATTAATCAAAAGAGAGTGTGTATTCTTGGTGACGAGATGAAAGTTCAGGTTCCGGCGACATATCAGATTCCCGGTTATACCCCAGGAACTGGCATGCTGACCATTGCCGCGTTGGATAGCAGCCAGCAGACTCCCCGATGTAGCAGTGGTGCACCCTTGATCGTTAAAGGGCGGCAATTTATCGCCCGCTTTACGCCGATTCAGCCTGCTCAGACTATCGGCCCGACACCGACGCCAGACCTATCTGCACCCAGTATGGGAAAAGGGCGGATTATCTCTAGCCAATTTTTCGCCACTGCGGGATAAGGGAGTTCATCATGTTTGATTTAAGAACCTCAAGTGATAGCGCAGATAATCGTTTTACGTTGGATGATCGGACTATCGAAGATCTATTGGTGTTTCTTCAGAACTATAGTAAGGAGATCCCATTTGATGAATTAGGCTCTTACTGGGATAAAATTTTCCTGGCGCCAAACAACGCTAAGAAATTGGCGGCGCTTTATCAGAAACCTGATCAGGCTGATGGCTCATTGAGCCCACATCAGGCGTTGCTGTTGGCGTTTTATCGCTTGCTGGAAACGCCAACAGCGTTATTGAATCGCTTGCCTGCCATGCATCGCCAGCTTTATTACTGCGGCTTATTAGGTTTGAAACCGAGGGGAATGGTTCCTGACAGGGTGGCGTTGTCCTGTCAGTTGGAGAAGGGGATTCGCGAAGTATTACTACCGGCTGGCATGTTGATGGATGGTGGTCAAGATAGCCAGGGCAACCCGGTCCAGTATGCACTGGAAAATACTTTGCTGGCGAATCAGGGCCAGTGGAGCGATTTGCGTTGGTGCCTGCCGGGGAAGAAGCCTATGGTCTTATTCGACCAACAAGGTAAGGTGCCATGGCCGGATAATGGTGTACGTTTATTTGACTCAGCAGGAGATGATCAAACGGTGGTCACCGGGCGTGTCGTTGGCTCTGGGCTGTTGGCAATGTCCGGTGGTGAACGGAAGATTACGGTGACGCTGGCGGACGATAAAACAATGCCTGAGAATATTCAGGGATATGTCAGTAGTGGTGGGCAGTGGTTAGAACTTAGTGTTGATAAAGAAGAGCCTCTCACCTTTACCCTGCCTGCCACGGCGGGAGCAATTACTCCGCCGGTTGGATTGGATGGTTTTACCTCGGCGGTACCGTTACTGAAATTAAGTCGTCATGACGGGCAGCCAGTACCTAACGTGACAGAACTTCGTGTTGATGTGACGGGTTTCTCGCAGGTGATGTACAGCACGGATGACGGGGTCGATAAAGTGAACAGCGCCAGCTACCCGTTCGGCCATAACCCTGTCATAGGGAATGGTTTTAATCTGATAGCCGCAGATTGGTGTAATAAACCACAGACATTGACTATCACGTTGAAGCCGGAGTGGTTGGATTTGCCCGGGATGTCGTTTGATAAATGGTATGCAGGCTATGATAGTCAGATTGGTAATAATGATGTTTTTAAGGTGGCATCACCTCATATTTCAAAACAATCCAGCAGTTTATTTGCCTCTGGAAGTCAAAGCGATGTTGTTCCGACAGCGCAGGACATCGAGTTATCAGTGAAGAATCTGACGGGGCAGCCTATTAACAGTGTTGATCCCCTGGATTGGCAAGCCTGTTGCCGGCTAGAGCTAAGTGGTCATGATTTTTTACATCAGAAATATCTGACCTTGCTATCCCAGGGAAAAACAGGTCTAAATCCACCCTATACTCCGCAGATTAAATCATTGGTTGTGAGTTACAGCGGAACAGACACTGATATCAACGAGCAATATGTGTTAACGCCATTTGGTTATGGTACTGAACAGCAGGTTAGTGCAACGGCAGTTAATGATGATCATCCTCAGTTGTATCTGGGGTTCAGCAATATCGAGCCAGGGCAAGAGTTGACATTATATTGGCAACTGCAAAGCCCGCAGCCACAGGTAATAAGTTGGCAGTATCTTGATCAGGAAAATCATTGGCGCTCTATGGATGCCACAGTGAATGACCATACTGATGGATTATTCACCTCTGGTTTGTGGTCTGCTCCTCTACCGAAGGACGCTGCTCAGAGTGCGCAAATGCCTGCGGAGCGTTATTGGATTCGGGCAATAGTGACAACACCTGTCGAGTCAGATAAATCAATATCTATTTACCCCCGCTTACAAGGGTTGCGAACCAATGCGTCGGCGGCCATTTTGGCTAACGGGGAGTCATTAGATGACACTCATTTTCTCCAGCCATTACCCGCAGGGACTGTGAACCAACCGGTACAACGGCTCAAAGGATTGGCGCAGGTGGAACAGCCTTGGCCATCACGCGGCGGCCGTATGGCGGAATCTGAGCAGGCATTCTTACTACGGGCGGCTCAACGATTGGCCCATCGAGGCAGGGCGCTGACTTGGCCTGATATGGTGACATTGTTAGGTGAACATTACCCAGAGATTGGTTACGTGCACATCCCTCTATCTGAGCAGTTATCAAGTGTACCTGCGCGAACAACACAGCAACTGATCGTGATTCCTGCTAATGGCGAACAGGACAATAACAACTTATTGCAACCCAGATTTACCCAAGCGCGTTTAGCCGCAATGAAGGATTACCTGCAAGCATTGAGCAGTCCTTGGGTAGAAATCAGCGTGGTCAATCCTGACTACTGTAGTGTGCGGGTGAAATATGAGGTGGAGTTTATGCAGGGAACTAATGAAGATTATGGCAACTACCAGCTACAACAGCGGCTGGAACGACAATATATGCCGTGGGGATGGGATGGACAGAGTCGTGCCGTCGTCGGCACTGTGTTGGATTATTATTCCATGGTTGCGTTTATTCAACAGGTGCCTTTCGTCAAGCGGGTGGAGAGCTTGACACTTAATGAGAAACGCGAATCAGTGGTTAGCAGTGATACACAGGTATTGATTTTAGAAATCAGTTAACAGAGAAGATCATTATGAGCGATAACAACACATTATTTTCTCAGGCGCGCGACAGCATCCATTTCGATACCTTGCTGGAACAGGGAATGGCATCCATCGACATCTATGCGGGACAACAATGGACCAGTACCAGTGAGCAAGATCCGGGGGTGACATTGTTGCAGGATTTTTGTTATGGCATCTCTGATCTGGCTTATCGGCACTGTTTGCCATTGGTGGATTTGTTGACGCCAGAGCAGAAAGAACAAGGAGAGGGGATATTTCCTGCTGCATTTGGACCTCAACAAGCCTTAACATGTGGACCGGTCACGGTAGATGACTATCGTCGTGCGCTGTTGGATCTACACAGTAGCGATAACGATGATGAGAAATCGCCAGGCTGTTTCTATTTCCGTAATGTACAACTGGTGCGGGAAGAGGAGAGTGAACAATATCAGTATTGGTACAACGCCGATTCGGATCAACGGGTATTTACCTTTAAACAGCCGAATTCATCTGCGACTAAGTTAGTACTAAAAGGCAACTATCATCTATATCTTGAGCTGGCGCGTGGTGCGACTCAAGAGCAGGCAGAACCGGTATTGAACGATTTTTTAAAGAAAAACCGGAACCTATGTGAATCGGTTCGGGAAATTACTTGGGCTGCCCCTCAGGTGTTCGCAATGCAGTTAACGTTGGAACTGGCAGACGACTGCATCGATTATGATAGGGTGTTGGCGAATCTTTATATGCTATCAGAAGCTTACCTGAGTCCAATGGCTGTCCGTGCTTCTGCAACTAAGTTGGGGGAGCAGGGGATAAATTGTGAGGCAATTTATCAGGGGCCACATTTACATCATGGTTGGATTACGAAATTACCTGCTGAACGTGTTTATAATCAGCCGGTTAAAGTGGAACTGAGTCCATTAGTTAATATCTGGCTGACCATTGATGGTGTAAAAAGTGTCACTCAATTAGATCAAAGTAATTTAAATCCTTGGTCTGTGAAAATAGAAGCTAATAAATACCTGCAATTGTGGGGTGCTGACCCGGTTAGTTATCTTATAGGTGACAATAGCCCAGTTAAGCTCTATAAAAAAGGTCAACGTTGCCCTGGTGAAAGAACCAAAATTAATGATTACATCATCGCCCCACAGTTAATTACTGAGAAAGATGTGGTCATGCTTTATGGCCGCAATCGTAGTCTGGCGGATTATCATACGCTAAGTGACCGATTACCGCTGTGTTATGGTCTACAGCAGTTGGAACCGTCAGTGCAACAGAAGCAACTGTATCAGTTTTTGCTACCATTTGAGCAATTGCTGGCTAATGGTTGCCAACAATTGGCGTTATTACCTGATCTACTGGCATTTAACCGTACTCAATCAACACCCGTATGGGGCATAAAATGGCCATTTGCTGATAACAGCATCGCCAATAAAGTACATGAGCAATATTTCACTAAATTGAATAAATATTTAGAGGAATATAAGAATGATAGCGACAAAGAGTTGGCGGTAATTAATTACTTACTGGGCTATTTTGGCAGCCAGCGTTCGCCACGCACACTGACTACGGATGAAAATGATTTTCTCACTGTGCAGCGTAGCTATCTTAATCAACATGCAGAACTTGGCTATCAGCGAGCGAATATTCAAATTCAGAGTGTCTCGGCATTACAAAAACGAATAGCTGCTCGTTTAGGCATAGGGAAAAGTTTGTTTGTGCCGAAGCCTGAAATGGATGATCTGACATTTTATTTGGTTGAACATCGGGTATTGCTACCCGCGTTACCTGACGCTCAATATGATGAAGAGCAGATCCCCACGTCAGCTACCAATGATGATCAAAATTTTCAACTGACAGTGACAGTGAAAGAAGGGCATCCACTGCATATTGGGTTAATGATTGATTTAATTATCAAAGACAATGATGGAGCGGGACGGGATTACACGTTATCGACGGTGATAGTGAAGGCGATAGAGGTAAAGCCGGAAGGCACATTATTATCCTGTAGTTTGCAGGATAATGCCCAGCTTAAACGTAATGTGACACACCTGATTAAGGCGTCTGATGATCACAAATTACGTTGGAAAAACAGCGATATTTGGCTACAGGATATGTGGTATCCGTTACATTATGATTCAGATACCGGCCTTGATATTGGAGAAAAGCGCATTAAGGCTACACCGGATGCGCCTTATCCCACGTTACTAAAGGCCAATGACCAGATAGTATTGCATTACCATTTCACGCCGAATGGTGCTTTACAGAAGGATACAGACAAGCCTGTCATTGCGCAGGTGGTGAAAGATAAAATGGACTGGATTAATGGCAGTTTTGTGATTAAGGCGAAGGAAGAAGGGGGTAAGCTACCTGATGATGACAAGAACTACCGGTGGTATATTGATCGTCAACCAATGGAAGATCGCTTCTCTTTTATGGTGAGTCTGGTTTTTCCACAATCGCTTTTAGAGAATATTCAGAATAAGGTGATGGCTGAGAACTGGATTAAACAATGCATTTCAGCGGAAATTCCGTGCCATATTTCCTCATTGATTCACTGGTTGGATGAGGAAGCGTTTAAGGCCTTTGGCACGACCTATGAAGCCTGGCAGCATGACGGGATGCCATTGGGTGATCGTTCCTACCAGTTGTTAAAACAGTTGACTTTGGGAACAACACTGGGTGAGCTGGATGGTATTGGACATATGCGTATTGCTACAGAGCAGCAGCGTACAGAAGTGGTGGGGCAATCTGGCAAAGAGTGGAAAGAACAAGTTATTACGGATAATGAACTATTTTTTGTGCCGAAGAATGCAAAGGAATAAATAGCAAGATTATTTTCCTATCTTATAGCGTAGCATTTTTAAAATTTAAATATACGGGAAATAATATCAGTCATATTTGCTGACATTTTCTCGTAGCTCAATGTTGTCAATGATTAATAAGTGAGGTTATTTATGTCAGATAAAGAGAAAAATACATCTGTAGTCGATCAGAGTGTAATTAGTAGCACGGGTCCAAAAACTGATGAATTGAAAGATAAATTTAAAGCAAAGTCGATTCCACTGGAAACAGATTTTTATGACTTGATTGATATTGCAACTGTAGGACGTGATGCTTTGGGTCAAAATCCTGATCAAGATGGGAAATTAGGTATTGGTTTAGAATCTGAAGATGGTGGGGATACTTTTGAGACGGGCAAGAAGATCCAGATCAAAGCCGGTAATGGTATCACTGTTGATTCAAGCGGTATTAGTATTAATCTCAGTAACATACTTCCTAGTGGAGTGATTGTGATGTTTTCAGGGCATGTAGCACCTACTGGTTGGGCTTTCTGTGATGGTAGTAAAGGAACCCCAGATTTGAGAAGTCGTTTTGTGATGTGTGGTGAAACCATTTCTGAAACAGGGCAAAGTGATAATAGAGCCAGTGGTAGCGAAAATGAAAAAAATTTCTTAAAAGAAACCGAACTAACTAAAGTTTCTGTAAATGTCACTGTACAAGAGGCAAAATTAACATTAGAACAAATACCAAGTCACTATCATTTATCTGGTATATCTTTCTCGAATAATAGTACAGGGTTTAATTATGGTTCATCCAATATACCATTGGAGAAAAATAAATATAATTCACTGGATAATGCTACAGATACTCCTTTAGAAGCTACTCAGTGGAGTGCCGATGGGGCTTATCAAGCAAAAACATCAAACGTAGGAGGAGATAAAGGACATAAACATAATGCAAGTGCGGAATCTCCCGAACATTCTCATAATGTTAATGTTATTCCACCGTACTATTTATTAGCTTTTATTATGAAGCTTTAATTCTATTCCACATTGGCAGATTTAAATAACATGTTAATTATCAATTAAAAAGAGAATGTTAATATGATTTTTTCTCCAAGGTTGTTAAATCGAATTATCATTACTATTGAAGCTAATAACCCACAGACGGCTAGAAAAGTATTGTATAGTTCCTTACTTAATCAGTATGATGTAAATAACTTACTCAATTCATTTTTTAATGAATATACTCTTAATCAAGATATATACTTAGAAACATTAACATTAGACCTTGGGGAAATAAGCTTTCATGACTTTAATTCACTCTTTCCTCTGCGGCTTAATGTTGCTCTCAAACAAGCACTAAGTAAATATCAACTATATAATAATGAGGGTAAAATACACCTGAAAGAATCAACACCACGAAAACTTAACCATAAATTTCAACTATCAGGTAATGATTGTTTAATTGATATTAAGGGGTTTGTTCAATATTTACACCGAAAAGATTCCTTATTAAATCCGATGGAGGAAATAACAAACAATAAAATGACTGATGCCAATATTAAGAAATTCATTGATCAATTAACATGGATAGAGAACAAATGGGTGTTATTATTGGCAAAAAGTTGTTTATCTGAACAGAGTTTGCAACGGCTTTTAGCTATTAGACAACCTGTTTTATTAAATATCATTAGCTTCAGACTATCGGAGAAAATAAATCTATCACTGTATCAGGAGGAATTTGTTTCCCCCGAACAATTAATACTCAATGCGCTGGAATATATACAGCGGCATAACACACAAGATATACCCAAACCCGATACGCAAGTCATATCACGTATCACGACTGGGCTAAATAATGGAGCACTTAACATCGCGGTTGTTATTAAGCTATTTCGCCAAGCTGAAGTTTACAATTCCTCATTAGATGAATGGTTAGAGCAGCTTTGGCAAACAAAACCCATTTCACAACTATGTGAAAAACACCTCTCTATACGGGAGTACAAGAATTTACTCAATCGCTTTGACTATAAAAACCAGCCTCTCAGCGAACACCCTTTACAGCAAATGATTTCTGTTGATTCAACATTCACGGAGATATTGCAGATGTTAGCAACGGGGTATAAGAAAAATTTACCACAATTAAATCAGCATCAACTTTCATTAATAGCGACAGCCATTCAACAAGGAGAAGTCAAAACACAAAATATTCTCCAACTGTTTCAACATCCTGTATTATTCAGTAGCGCAGGTACAACTTGGTTAGCACCGTTATGGCAATTGACTCCTGTTTCACAGTTATGTAAAAAACATCTTTCTACTCAGGAATATCAATATTTGTCGCAACGCTTTATGTCAAACCACAGGGTAATTAGCGGAGAGCAGCGAATATTACCTGCATATCCCCTTTCACGTCAGGTAAGTAATGCTGGCATATTAATTCTGTGGCCGATATTACCTGCACTGTTTAATCAGCTTGGTCTGCTTGAAGAACAAAAATTTATCCATCGTCAGTCTCAGTTCAGCGCTGTTAATTGCCTTGATTATCTGATTTGGGAAACCGAAGAGGCACATAGGGAACGAAAAGTCCTGAATAATGTTCTATGCGGGTTAATAACTGATGAAGACAGTGAATCAATCCCTTTTGAGCCAGAAAAACAGTTAATAATAGATCAATGGCTGGATGCGGTTATCAGCCAACTTCCCGCCTGGAAAAAATTAAGTCACAATGATGCCCGCCAGCTGTTTTTACAACGACCGGGTAAATTGTTGATAAATGAACTGGAAATTAAAATCACGATACAGCATCAGCCATTTGATGCGCTATTAGCTGATTGGCCGTGGCCATTAAATATCGCAAAACTTCCTTGGCTGGATCGCCCTTTACTGATCGACTGGCAAAACATTTAGCAGGTTTATATGGACTACCTACTGACAAATAACCCCTGTAGTGGGGCTGAATTACGCTGGATTTATCCCCATCTGGAACGTATCGATTTGCGATTACAACACTACTATTATCAGAAGAGAAACCTGTATGATTCATTACCGGGAAGTTTTTTACTGGCCGAAGATGAGCTAGAACAACATTTAGCATCACCACAGGGTAGACCTCATTGGTTAACTAAAGTGAATAATTCTATTAGCTATTCAGAAACCAGGGAAAACTCTGCCCTTGATACATTGTCATTGTTGATCGAACGTTTTGAACTTACCGAATTTGAGCGTGATGCCTTACTGTTAGGTTTATTACCGCATTTTGACAGCCGTTACCATGCACTATTTGCCTCTCTAAATGGTAACAATAAAAAGCAGTGGCCCAGTTTTGCTTTAGCGATTGAATTATTTAGCCAACGCCAAAGTGACAGACAATTACTGCAAAACAGTCTTCTCCCGCAAACACCGTTAATCAGTAACCATTTGTTACAGCTCAATAACCGCGAAGAATCCATTTGGCTACAAACACAATTTCTAACTCACAGAGCGGTCTGGCATTTTTTATTGGGACAACGAGTTATTTTACCTCCCTTAATAACCTGTGCTAACTGGCAAATTACTGCCTCACATAGTTGGTATCCGCAAGCCCTTTGTCATTCACTTGAGAAGATATTATTGAATGAAGCCGACGAAATACGCCCATTGGTAATACTTAGGGGAAAGCAAGACAGCGCCAGAGAATTAACAGTCAGCAATATTATGGAATCTCATGGTATTAATACCTTAACCTTTGATTTAGCCTGCTTGCCCGACGAAGAAAACCTTGTCACGATATCCAGCTTATTGGCGGATGTAATAAGGGAAACCCGGTTACATGATGCCTGTTTATTGATCCGCAATTTCTCTTTGCTTACAAAGGAAAAGAAAATATTGCATCACGAATTATCTATTTTACTAAATCAACCGAAACTAAAAGTCATTTGCCTGGTAGAACCGGGAGATTCATTAGTCTGGATTAAACATCTGCCAATGGTGAAAATTGATATGCCGGTGGTGACGTTAGCAGATAGAAAAACAATGCTGAAAGCAAGTTTACCGGCTCATGTCACTCAGGAAATTAATATTACTCAGCTCTGTCAGCGTTTTTCATTTACACCGGAAACATTACCGTTAATTCTTGAAGAAGCTTATCAATATCAACTAC
This sequence comes from Photorhabdus viridis, assembly GCF_040256935.1. Taxonomy (NCBI): domain Bacteria; kingdom Pseudomonadati; phylum Pseudomonadota; class Gammaproteobacteria; order Enterobacterales; family Morganellaceae; genus Photorhabdus; species Photorhabdus viridis. The sequence continues at coordinate 7,165 of NZ_JBEJZY010000054.1, read as the reverse complement.
TCCGGCAGCCAGAAGACCAATTAAAAGAAACAGACCTGCGTAAGGCATTAAGTTTCCGCGCTCAACAGAATTTCGGCAAACTGGCTCAACGCATAGCTCCAAAGCGCAGTTTTGATGATTTAGTGGTTTCAGATGCATTAGCTCAACAGTTAAAAGAAATCATCGCGGCCATTCATTATCGTGACCAGATTCTGGGTGTTGGTTTTCAGGAAAAAATAAGTTACGGTACGGGGATTAGTGCATTATTTTACGGTGAATCAGGTACTGGCAAAACGATGGCCGCAGAAGTGATTGCCGGGCATTTGGGTGTAGATTTGATTAAAGTCGATCTTTCTACAGTGGTCAATAAATACATTGGTGAAACCGAAAAAAATATCTCCCGCATTTTCGATCTGGCCGAAGCGGATGCTGGGGTGCTGTTTTTCGATGAGGCGGATGCCCTGTTTGGCAAACGTAGTGAAACCAAAGATGCTCAGGACAGACATGCGAATATTGAAGTTTCTTATTTATTACAACGATTAGAGAATTATCCGGGGTTAGTGATTTTAGCCACCAATAACCGCAGCCATTTGGACAGCGCGTTTAATCGCCGTTTTACCTTTATTACCCGTTTTACTTATCCTGATGAAACATTGCGTAAAAAAATGTGGCAAGTAATCTGGCCTGAAAAACTTAAATTATCCGATGAAATTGATTTTGAACATCTGACTAAACACGCTGATCTGACCGGTGCTAATATCAGAAATATTGCTTTATTATCATCAATATTAGCAGCAAATGATAATAGTGAACAAATTGAGAATAAACATATAGAGCGGGCAGTGATCCTCGAATTAAATAAAACGGGTCGATTGGTTTTTTAAACATTGAATAAAATTGGAGTTGATATGACAAGTATAATTGATCCTAACAATGCTATCGTAGAGGTTAATAAAGCATTAAATGATATTTTATCACAGTATTTAAATGCTTCTGGTCAGACTATTGATATTCGTTTTGATTTGCCAGAAACAAACTCAATCCCGTCGGAGCCTACAGTAAGTGTATTTCTCTATGACATACATGAGGATCTGCAATTACGTTCTGCCGAACCAAGACGTTATAGTCCCGCGAATAATTTATTATTACCGGGATGGGTCAATATTAATTATAATTATTTAATTACTTACTGGCATTCGAGTAAGCCAGGTGGAAGTTCCAATCCTGACAGTAAGCCTGATAATCAGGCAGCACAAGTAATGACATATGTTTTGAAAGCATTGATTAACAACCGTCAATTACCTGAAATTCCTGGGGCATATACTAAAGTGATTCCACCGCAAGAAAACCTAAACAGTTTAGGTAATTTTTGGCAGGCTCTAGGCAATCACCCACGCCTTTCTTTATTGTATTCAGTGACAGTACCTGTACAACTTGAAGGTATTCAAGAAGATAATATAACCGCGGTTAAGCAGACGTTTGCTTCTGTGGATCAAAAGTAAATATAAATATCTTTTTTATATTTTACTAACATACTCATTGTTAAAAATAAATAGGTGATAATTCCATGGTAAATGTTAACGACCTCAAAAAAATGTTTGAAAATAGCAGTCAAGGTAAAAAATCGACAAATCAGTTAATGACGCCTAAAAAATTAGAGAAGAGCAACATAACTTCACCTCTTGAATTAAATAAACTAGGAAATAGTGAAGTTAAAAAAAGCGAAAAAAATAATAAACAACATCCTGAGAATATTAATGTTGGACTGAAAGTTAGTGGGGGCGGAGATTTAGAAAAATGGATGCAAAGTAATATAAATATTTATAACCAATTATCTGAAGAAAATCGAGCTGCAATACAACGTTATACTGGAGGGAAGTATAGAGTATATAATGAAAAACTGAGATCTGGGAAAATGTTCGTGAATATAAGAAAATCATTGGATGAAGTGATAACTGCTTTGGGAGAACTACCCGATTATAGTGGAGAGGTATACCGAGGCGCAGCTTTGAAGAAGGATATAGCAGATAAATTAAAAGTTGGGGATATTATATTTGATCCTGCATTTTTATCAACCTCCGTTGATAAAGAGTCAGCAGAAGGCTTCCTGAAAAAATCATCCAAAAATGAAGGAGACTTAGGCTATTTTATGTCACTGAATGTTATTCATGGTAAATCTTTAATGGATCCAAATCTGACACAGTTTTCTGAAAGTGAAGCAGAAGTTCTATTACTTCCTGGAACAAAGATAGAAATCACCAATATAGAGTTTAAAAATTCCAACATTTATATTTATGGGAAAGAAATTGAATCAACAAGTCAAACTCCAATAAATATTTATAATGGTGTATAACGAGAGCTATCTCAGGCGTTATTTGATAATGGCTTTGTACTAACAGTCATTATCAATATCCTAAAGATTTATAATGAATTTTTTATTAATATAAATAAATATTCTATTATTTATATTAATAATTTCGGAGATGAAAATGCCCGGATACGAAGAGTTAGTTAAAGATAATAACGACACAGAAGTAACGACTGCTATTAATAATAGGAATTCATTGGTTCAACAAGTTTCAATAGCTATGAACGATGATGAAAATGAAGTCAATATACCCATGTTACCAATGGATGAAGATGAGCAGGAATCGGAAAGTAATATTTCATCTTATGGAAAAATTATTAAGGCTAGCGCTATCGCTACTGCGGTAGCTGCTGGATTAGGTATTATTGCATTTATTCCGACAATAGTAAAAAACGTAAAATCAATGTGGGCACCTTCTCCATCTTTTCTGGATTTATTACCGGAAGAGGAGCGTGAAGAGTTTGAAGAGTTTTGGGATAAGATGGAAGCCGAGAGAATTGAAAGAATAAATCCAACGCCTGCTTTACGCATACCCACGGTAAAAGAAGCATTACTCAATATTTTTATGAATAATCCTACTGCGTTACCATTGCCGACAAGAGAAAGTGCAAATAGTATCAACCTAATGGAAGCAACAGAAACAACGGGATATTCCAGTCCAAAGACCACTGGAATTGGTACGATGGTGCCATTTAACTCTGGAAAGAACATGCGAAATAGGAAAAATAGAAGGGAGCTTCCTAAAGGAAAAAGTGTTTATTCTACGCCCGATAATATTCACTCTCTAACAACAATATCACAAAAAGTCGGTTCTGAATTAGATGAGCAAGAACCGGAACATCAACAGGAAGTACAGAGTGATCAGAGTATTTTTCAGGAGCAGAATAACCTTGATAATATTAATTTTAATCTCAATGAAACTCAATGGGAAAATTATTATAAGACATTTGATGATCCAAAAAATAGAGATGTATTTGATATGGCTTTGGAGGATTATTTGTCGGGAGATGATGTTTATGATAAGGAGAAAAATGATCTTTATAAGAGAATAAATGAACTCGAAAGAGAGAAGAAAAAAGTAGATAAAAACATTAAATCTAATCCAGATATCTTGGCTCAGGAAAATAAATTAAGAAATTTGGATGATATGATTAAAGATTATAATAATAAACTAGAAAAACTTAATATCTTTATGAAAGATGAAAAATCATCGTATAAAAACTATAAATCAATAATTTCAAAGATTGATTATCCGATTTATATAAGAAGTAATGATTCTAATGGAAATGTTAAATATATACCTGATATAATAAATTCTTTAATTGATAAAGTTAATGGAGTGACTACCAATATCAATGACGGAGAAACGGATTTTTTAATTGATAATGAAACTAAATTAGATCTTATTTATAGAATAATACATTACTGTAGATATTTTGAATTGCTAACAAATAGTTATCAGAGAGTTTTGTTGAATGTTGATAAAATAAACGAAGAAATTATAAATAAAATTGGAGAGCATCGTATTTCAAATGATTATTTGGATATTTTAAAAACTAATGAAATATCTTCATTTATACAGCAACAAAAAGACCATCAGAATATAACAGTGACTATCTCCGATGAATTATCTGAAGGATATTATCTTGAAGTTACACTGTTGAATGCAATTGTTTATTGGATGATGATCAATAAATCTTTTAATATTAATATGTTGAAGGATATTTCAGTATACGCTGTTCTAAAAAAATATCTAACGGATCAACGTCAATATAATCCAATGATGAAAGTATCTACCCTACCAAAAGGATATTATTCTTCCTCTGATTTTGAAAGAAGAGAAGAGTTTGATACTCAAAAAGAATTCACAACTCAATTTAATAAGTATAAAGATGAATACAGCAATTATGAAGCAACCATATTAACTAAACAACATCTCTCTTCTTTGGATCTTGGCGTGACTGCTATGGAAATTGTGACATCACCGAAAAAGGTTTTTTCTTTTTCCATAACTAATCATATAGGAAAAGTTAATATGTTAGAATTAGCATCTGGTAATTGGTTATTAATTTCTTTCATTGATGGTGGGATAAAGATGAAGAAATATACACAGGAGGAAATAAATAATAATAATTTCTTGAAAGCCTTGGTGAAACCAAATGCTAGATTTAATCCTGAATTGATTTATGATCGTGAAGTTGCTCGTAATGTTATGACAAATAAAAAGATTTTCCCAGGTAGACGTTTTGGTAATATGAAGGATTCAGATGGTTCTTCTTCAAATAATAATTATCAACAATTTTGGCATGATTTTTATGGAAATAAAATTAATATAACAGAACCAATTTTTTATATTAATAATCCTGATAGAGAATTTCCAGAAAAACTTAATACTTTTAATATAATTGAAAATCTTTTAAAAGAAGGTTTGGATAATATTGCGGATAAAAGTAAAATTATATTGGATGATGCATCCTTCTTACATACTGTTGCTACAATAGTAATTCCTTTTTATGATGTCATTTATAAAGAAGTTACTGATAGCCATCATAGTTTAGATACTAATGATGTGGTTTCTATCGTTTTTGATTCGATAAGTGTCATTATCACTGTTATGACATTGGGTTTATCAATATCAAGTCAAGTATTAACGAAAATTACGACTAAAACTGCTGAACTTAGCGTCAGATATTCTGGCAGAGCGTTATTAAGGGCAGTAATCAGAGAATTGCCCTCGATGAAACTTCTGAATGCTGGTCAGGTTTCCCGTCTATTAGCCAGTGGTATTATTGATTTAATCGAACCTTTTCCTATCAGAGATATTTTTCGAGGTACTTATAAGGGCCTTAAAAAATCAAGTTTTTTAAAAAAAGGATCCAAAGTACGAAATAAAGCGGTTATTGAAAAAACTGGAACTAATATAGGAAAAAGCCAGGATATGGTTAAAATGCCTGTGAATTATTCAGGGCTAGGTCATAGTAACCCTGTACGAGATGCAGCACGTACAAGTATGCTTTCGGGAAGTAGTCAAGATGTCTGCTGGAGCTTTGCAACGGATGTGTTGCAAAAAGCAAAAGTGGTTACTGACACACAAGCTCAGATATTGATTGATGGGTTGAAAAAAGCTGCTCAATATAAAGGAATTAGCAACAGTGGGCGAATTGATAACTTATTCGAAAGCCCTCGAAAGATAACGAATACTGAACAGTTATTACGTGTGAAAGAAGGGGAAATGCTGGTTTTCATGGAAGTTGATCCTAATATGCCTAATAAAGGAGCGAAACCCGTCCATGTGGTTGCCAGCATCGGCAATGGCAGATTTGCCGGAATGAAAAATAGTGCGTTGGATAACTCACTTGGTGATGGTAAAAAGATCATAACGGCGGAACAATTGGGGAAATTTGAAGGGGAAGGTTTAAGGCGCCATGACTTAGCTAGTTCACCTTTATTGGATATTTATGCCGGTTATCCAGTGGAAGCACAAGCACGGTATGGCAAATCTATAAAAGAAGTTGCTCAGTCTTTAACATCATCAGGTCAAACAAGTGATATTGGAAAATTTATTTCTGATCTTTTGGAGCAATCTGGTGAGCTAGCCTTTGAGCAGGCATCAGCTTTCAATGATGTTGTAAAAGCACTTCTGGATCCAAACAATGTACAGAGAACGGTTGAGCATCTACTAACTAACAAAAGAAATATCAATAATATTGCTGATCTTACTACCTTATCTAAAGGGACCGTGGTTGTGTTTCAAGAGAGTGAATATTCGGTCAAAAACCTTATGATCAGTTTGGGTGAGGGCGAATTTGCAATATTCAATCCAGAGAATCTTGGTTCATCATTTAATCATGCGGATACCGTCGTCGCTTCGAGCCAATTTGGCGAGTTTTCCAATGGGAAATTGGGCGCTTATACCGTAGTCGCGGGGCAAGTTAATGTAAATTCGATGCGGAAAAGTGCACTTCTTGGTAAAGATTCATCTTTTGGATTAAACGGTAACAAATTGCATATCAAAGTCCACGGTGCCCCTGGGATTGTTAACTATATGGATGCGATAGAGTTCTCTGACATTGTTCGTGGCTTAAGTTTACGTACCGATGATGCCATCGACTTTAGAATGGTAGGCGCTATCGAATTTCAATCTTGTTATGGTGCATTTGGTAAGCAGTCTTCAGGGCAAATACTGGCTGATAAGTTAGGAAAAAAAGTGACTGCTTATCCATTGAAATATAGCGGGGCAATTGCTCAAAACCCTGAATGGTGGAGGCCGAGACCAAAAATATTTGAACCACGCACTTTAAATGTTGGTGAGTTGGATAGAGCACATAAACAACATATGAAAAACCATAACTTCTGGGAAAAATTATTGGGTTTATATAAGGGCGGTCCAAGCTTACGGCGTAGTAGGCGAGAAGTAAATCCAATTGCCAGTCCGTTTGAGTCGTTGATTGCTGATGTTGCTAACTTAACTTTGAATAAACTCACTGTAGATAATTTTTTACAGTTACATCCTGAATATTTTGGAAAAAAGAATGAGCTTTATACTGTCATGCAAACAGAATTGGCCTCTTTGCTTAAGTTAGCCACCCCAACAAATGCAGATTCTTTTGCTGAGTTATGTATCGCGATTCTTTCGTTGAATCAATTCTCTTTTGATTTATTGGATAATTATCTTTCAGATGATGTGTAGTGAGTTTATTCCTAGAGTATATACCCGTAATCATTGAAGATGCTTGATTTTATCCGAAATGGAGATCATTATCCTCGCTATGAAAATATTTATTACATCAGAACAAAAAATCAAACTTGAACGTCTTC